>RFHL01001279.1 GCA_003696875.1 Bacteroidota bacterium
CAGCCCGCAGGCGGGCGCAGTGGCGCACATCCAGGAGGGGATCAACCTTGTGGATGCCAGCGGTACCGTGCAAGTGATTGAGGGGACCTATGTGGAGGATATCATCGCCGACAAGGCGGTAAGCCTGTTAGGTCCGAATGCCGGCATTTCCCCCAACACGGGCAGCCGGGTGCCAGAAGCGGTGATTCATCCCGCTACCAGCAGCCCATTTGGCGAGATCATCAAGGTGCAAGCCAGCGATGTGTCCATAGATGGATTCCTGATTGACGGCGATAACCCTGGCCTGACGAGTGGGTTCCTGGGGACGAATGGCGCCGATCTGGATGCTGCCGAGGCGGTAACGGTCTATGTAGACAATGTGAACAACCTCACCGTCCAGAACAACGACATCCGGAACCTGACCTATTTTGGGGTGACGATTTTTGGGGACACCTATTCTGCACCAGCAACCTCGGGGCATTTGGTGGATGACAACCGCTTTGCGGATCTGGGTACCTATGATGCCGCCTCGGGCATTGACTACTGGGGAGGTGGGGTGTTGCTCTACAACGACCAGTATGCACGGGTGACCAATAACGTCATGACCAATGTCCGGATCGGTATTCAGACCGGAAACTTCTCGGACCCCAATCCGGGAGGCGCGACCTATCAGGTTATCTCCGATAACGAAATGAGTGTACGCCGTCGGGGGATTTTCCATAATCTTTTCTACAGCAGTGCGTCTGCCTATTCTCTGATCAACAACACGATCACGGGGATTGCTGACGCGAATGAGACGGTCTGGGACGGCATCCTGCTCTCCTCTCTGAGTGTGCCTTCCACGACCCAGGACAACAGCATCGACGGGACGGGTATCAGCCTGCCATCCGAGGGGATTGAAGTCTGGAATGTAGACGCTGGCAGCCCAGCGACCATCATCGGGGGCAGCGTAACCGCGGTAGAAACAGGCCTGTTTGTCAACAACTACGATGGCTATAACAGCAACGCCGGAGACGGTGCGCATGCGACGGTCTCAGGCCTGAGCATTACGCCCAATGCCACCGGCATAGGCATCCGCTTGTTTGATAACCCGGCAGCAACGGGTAATGCCGATGTACAACTTGATATCCAAAGCGGCGTCACCGTCACCGGCGGTACGACCGGCCTGCAAGTCGAGAACGAAACGGCTACGGTGCTGGGACTTTCGGACCTGTCCTTTAACGGGACGACCGGCAACTACATCGAACTGCTCAACTCGGCCAATGACATGGATGCCACCGGCGTGAGCTTCGATGGCCTGACTGGTACCACCGGTACGCAAGCAGATAACTTTGCCATCGAAGACAAGGTACTACACGGCATTGATGACGGAGCCCTGGGCTTTGTGACGGTACTGGCAAGCCATGCCTTCGTCACCCCCAACAGCTTCATCGCCCCGGCGACCACCGAGGCCGATGTGCAGCGCGGGGTAGATGTGGCAGCCGATGCCTGGACGATCAATATCCAGAGCGCCAGCTATGCGCCGGCGGTAACGGTGCCCTTCGACCTGACCTTTGACAACGACGGGGCCACCACCCTGGCCGACCTGACCATGGACGGCGCGGCTAAGACCCTGACCCTGGCCGATGCCTTTACCATCGGCAACAGCCTGACCCTGACGGAAGGTATCATCGCCACCGATGCGAGCAACCTGCTCACGCTGACCGATGCGGCTACCACGGCAGGAGGCTCAGCTACGAGCTATGTGCAGGGCCCCTTGGCCAAGGAAGTGAATACGGCTCTCACCGGTTTTGCCTTCCCCGTCGGGAAAGGGAACAACTACCGGCCGGCCATTCTTACCCTGGACCACACAGGTGGTACCACGACCTACACGGTCGAGATGAACAACACCGCGCCGGGTGCCTACACGCCTCCGGCCGGGGTGATCAACTCTGTCTCGACGGTACGCCACTGGACCGTAGAGGCCTCTGGCCCAGGTGTGATCAACAACGCCGCCATTGAACTCTTCTACGATCTGGATCTCCCGAGTGACAATGTGTCCAATCCCAACTTCGTCCGCATCGTCAAGGATGACGGCGCTGGCAATTGGGTGAATCTCGGGGGTACGGGTACCGCCGCTGGTACGGGCTCCATCAGCTCGACCATCAACTTCACCAGCCTGAGCGAGTTTGCCCTCGCCATTGGGCCACTGGATGTGATCTATGTGCACGATGGCATCGGCAACGACGCCAACACTGGCGAAAACCCGACCGATGTTCCCTTGGGAACGGGTCCCAAA
>RFHL01001280.1 GCA_003696875.1 Bacteroidota bacterium
ACATAATGGCACAAGTTTCAAAGTCTTGAGCATGTCGAGACCGCCTCGGCCGGTTCCTCCAGGGCATCAAACTGGCTCTGCAGCAGGCCGGCGGGCATAAAGTGGTTTTTTCGCTTGGCCATGCGGGGAGCAATATCTTCCGGCTTGCCCTTCAGGTACACAAAACGGACCCGCTTGTCTTCCCGTTGTAAGACTTCCCGGTAACTCTGCTTGAGAGCCGAACAGGCAAAAACAGCGTTCTGGTCTGACTCCAGATAGGTCTCAATTTTGGCTCGGATGGCGAGGAGCCAAGGGGCCCGGTCCCGATCGTCGAGCGGGATGCCCTGCCGCATTTTTTCGACGTTTTCTTTCGAATGAAAATCATCTCCATCGTGAAAAGGCCAGTCGGTACGGGCCGCGAGTTGCTTCCCGATGGTGCTTTTGCCCGAACCAGCCACGCCAATAACAATGAGAACCATAGCAAGAAGAGGTCAGATGAGAGAAGCCAGAGGTCAGAGATGGGGAAGTGGGGAAGTGGGGGGCCGAAAGTAGGCTTATGCTGAGCGCTTCCGGGCACGCCTGGCCCTGCTACGGAAGCGCCTCTCCCCCATCAGGGGGAGACTACCGCGCGGATGTTCCAGTTGATGTTGGCGCCGGGGCTGCGCTGCTGAAAGGTGCGCCACAGGCCATCGAGCGAGTCGTAGAGCCACTCGCCATCGGTCACCGCCGGGCCGGGATCGCAGCCGATGCTGCGCCGCGCATCAGCATGGGCAAATCGTACCGAAATCCAGATATCCTCCCCGTCCAGCGCTACCGGATTGCTAAGCTCATGCGTATGCCAGCTGTTTTCCTGCAAATCTCCGCTCACAATCGCCGAGTAGACCTCGTTTTCGGGGGCATTGTCTACCGTTCCCTTGTAGACCTTGACGGTCGCCGTCTCCGGCAATTCCCGGAAGAAATAGTACACCGCCGCCAGCGTACCTCCCTGCACCGGGGCAAGCTCTTCTGGCCCGAGGCGGATAGCCGCCTCATAGGTACTACCCGGAAGGTTTGGAGCCGTGCGGTTTTCTCCGTCATAGTGAACCACAGAGAGCGGCGCATCCGGCTGGGGAGCGGGATCGCCTCTCTGACAGGCCATCAGGCCCAGTGCAATGAATACGGCTATCGGGACAAAAGCAGGAATCTTCATGGCTTTGGCTATTTTAACGAATGATCAACAAATACTTATTGAGCTTCCCCCTTCAGGTGGGCTTGAAAGGCTTCGAAAACCGCCCCGGCCACCTTGCGGCCTAGCTTGAGGCCCTCGATATTATCGGCCTGGATGTGGTAGCCGCCCAGGACCCGGGATTGGCCGGCCATGTTGGCGGTCTCGGTGAAGGTGGGGAAATACAGGGTCACCGTATCGCCCAGGCGGTTGGGCTCGGTCAGGATGCCCGGCACCAGCCGTACCGAATCGCCGAAGTAATCGTCGCCGGTGAAGAGCCGGAGGGCTTCGCCACAGGCACCACTCACGCAGCTATGGCCCGAGACATAGCTCGGAAAAGGTGGGCAGAGGAAGGTGCCGGGAGAATAGGGACGCCACTGCGTCCCGGGCAGTTCGGTCATGCCTGCCTCGGGGCCGCCCCAGGCGCGGATGATCTCTTCCTGATAGTAGTCGTGTACCAGGGCATAGGGCCGGGCAAAGTCATAATACATTTTGGCATCCCAGGAGGCAATGAAGGCGTCCATGGCGGTCGCAGTCACCAGATGGTACATCTTCACGTCCTGATCCAGGGTGTTTTGGTCCCGGCGGGATACCGCCTGGGCAAAGATCAGCCAGTGGCCAGCCTGCTGTACGGATTTGGGACCATCGCGCATAAACTCGACCAGGGCGCGCTCTTCGTCGGTGAGGCCTGCCTGCAGGTCCACCACCTCCTTGACTTCCATGGCCAGCTGCTCTGAGCCCGGCAGGGGCGGAGGCGGGGGCCGAAACTGCGCCGCCGAGTCGAGCCCCAGGGGCTCGACCAGCTGCCAGTGGGGCGTCAAACAACCCGGGGCGTATTGCCCGCCTTCGCCATCGTCAAAGTATTTGGGCTGCCAGCGGCTCAGGTCGGTCAGATCATCGGCACTGTTCACCGG
>RFHL01001281.1 GCA_003696875.1 Bacteroidota bacterium
GGTATCCACCACCCTGGCTAGGGTGGTTTCATCACGGGCCAGCAGGGTCACGGTTGCCCCCAGTCCGGCGAGCTCTATGGCTGCCGCCAAGCCGATACCCTGGGTACTGCCACAAACAAGGGCGCGATAGGAAGAGAGCGAAAGATCCATAGGGATGCAAGAATAATACGGAGGGCCTGTCCTCATATGAGATACATCGTCGATCAAACTATGCCTTTGCCACACAATAATCAAGCCTTTTGGATTGGCCGGGCAGGTGGCGACTTGCCCGGCCAATGTTTTTCTATATCTTTAATTGCCTGTTGGCTGACAGCCGCAGGACACACATTATGTTCGGCCACCGGCGGCGGCCGCTTCTAGCTTCACCCTTTTCTCTAACCCCCTTGTGATCATGGGAGATCTGAATGTTCGTTCTGTCCAGTCCCGACACGAACAGCAGCAGTTTATGCGGTACTTGCTGCGCGATGTCCAGGCCCTGGAGCGTATGCTGCAAGAAAACTGGTTCGAGTCGGATATCGTCCGGATCGGGGCAGAACAGGAAATGTGCCTGGTCGATAGCCGTTCGCTCAAGCCGATGCACATTAACCTGCAGGCACTGGAGATTATCAACAGCGAAGCCTTCACCTCCGAGCTGGCCAACTTCAACCTAGAGGCCAACCTGGACCCGCGGACCTTCACCGGCACTGCCCTGTCGGATATGCACCAGCAGCTGAAGGAAACCCTGGATTCGGCTCAGCAAAAAGTCCATGCTACGGGGGCGACGATTTTGCTGGCGGGCATTTTGCCTACCATTCGGAAGTCTGACGTGGAGATCGCGAACATCACCCCGCTGGACCGATATCGGGCTCTGATGGATGGCCTCGCCGCCCTGCGTGGCGAAGCTTTTGAGTTGCGGATCGCCGGCATTGACGAGCTCAACCTGGAGCAGGAGACCGCCATGCTGGAAGCCTGCAACACCAGCTTTCAGGTACACCTGCAGGTGAGCCCGGATGATTTTGTGCGCAAATACAACTATGCCCAGGCCCTCGCCGGGCCGACCATGGCCATTTCCGTCAATTCGCCCATGCTCTTCGGGCGGCGGCTGTGGCATGAGACCCGCATTGCCCTCTTCCAGCAGTCGATCGACATCCGGACCTTTACCGATCACCTCCGGGATCGCAGTCCCCGGGTGACCTTTGGCAAGGATTGGCTCCATTCCTCCATCATGGAGATCTACCGGGAAGACATTGCCCGTTTCCAGGTCCTGCTCACCACCGACGTCGATGAAGACGTCATGGCGATGCTCGAGGCCGGGACTACCCCTCGCCTGCGCGCGCTCAACATCCACAACTCCACCGTCTACCGCTGGAACCGCCCCTGCTACGGCATATCTCCCAATGGCAAGCCCCACCTGCGCATCGAAAACCGGATTCTTCCCTCCGGCCCATCGGTCCCCGACGCCATGGCCAATGCCGCCTTTTGGCTGGGTCTGATGAATGGCATGGAAGACAGCTACCCCGACATCACCCAACATATGGAGTTTGCCGATGCCAAGGCCAACTTCTTCGCTGCCGCCCGCTTTGGGATGGACACCCAGCTGACCTGGACCCATGGCATCAAGATTTCCCCCTCAGACCTGATCTTGGGAGAATTGCTCCCCATGGCCCGCACCGGCCTACAAAAGGCCGGCATTGCCCCCTCTGACATCGACAAGTACCTCGGCATCATCGAAGCCCGCACCGCGAGTGGTCGCACCGGCTCCAGTTGGATGCTCAAGTCCTTCAATGTCCTGGCTAAGCAGAAAGTGCACCGCGATGAGATCATCTCGGCCATTACGGCCTCGATCTACCAGCATCAGCATGAGGGAAAGCCTGTCCATGAGTGGGACCTGGCCTGTACAGACAAGTGGGAATACGAGCCTAGCTCTATGCTGGTCGAGGAGTTTATGACCACGGACATCATCACCGTGCAGGAAGACGATATCCTGGACCTTCCTGCCAACCTGATGGACTGGCGCCGGATCCGGCATGTGGCCGTCGAGGATCACAGTGGCAAACTGGTGGGCCTGATCACCTCCCGGATGATGCTACGCCACTATGGTCACGCCATCAATCAGCCACACCGCGGTACCCCCACCCTGGTCAAGGACATCATGCGGCGGGACCCGATCACGGTGGCCCCCGAGGACTCCATCATCAAGGCTATGGAATTGATGCAGAGCCGCCGGGTAGGCTCTTTGCCCGTCATGAAAAACGGCAACCTGATTGGTATGATCACTGAGGCCGAGTTTCTCGACATCACCAGCGCCCTGATCAAGCGCCTCGCCCGCCGGGGCGGGCGGGTAGCCGGCGCCCGACCTGAGGCCGTGGACTCGAACAGCCCGGCTCAGGAGCAACCCCCGGCCGGGGAGGAGGAAGCCCCGAATGCCTGAAACATTGCCCGGAAAGAGTGGTTGCAAATAGGACATGGACAATCCGCTCACCCGATGGTTTCGGCGCGGGGGTGATCCCCAAAAGCGTTTGACCCGCTGCCTGGAGGCAGTGAAAACGGGCGCTATTGACACCCTTGAGGCTGAGCTGGAGGCAGACCCCTCCCTGTTGCAGGCCCGGAACCCCTACGGCATGAGCCTCCTGATGTATGCGGTATTTCGCCATCAGCTACCTGTGGTGGCTCTGTTGTTGTCCCGGGGAGCCGATCCGAACGCGATCGGACCACGAGGAAGTAGTCCCTTGCTTACAGCCGTGCTAGAAGACCAGCCCGCTCTGGTCGAGGCCCTCTTGCGAGCCGGGGCACGGCCTGATCAACCGGATTCCTTCGGGGCGACACCTCTCATGTACGCCGCCCGAGGCGGAAAAGCCCGCCTGCTGGATGTACTGATTGCCCGGGGGGCCTCTCTAGAGACCCGGGATCAGGATGGGGAAACCGCCCTGATGTATGCTGCCGCCGCTGGTTCAGCGTCCGCTGTCACGCGCCTGCTCCAGGCCGGTGCCGCCCGGCAAGCCCGCAATTTTGAGGGAGCAGATGCCTGCGACCTAGCAAAAACGCCTGAGCTGAGAAAGCTTTTGTCCGAAGAGGAGGAATGATTTGACGGAGACAAATAGCTTTTTGGGGATATCACTCGCGTAATATCTCTGCATCAGATGATTAGGGATTTACTCCCTCAAACGGACAGGAAAGCCGCCCCCTTAACACAAGAAACTCATTATCAGATTATTATTGCAGTCTACCTGGCCCTAACCAGCAACACCTCACCTCGGCTGTGCATCTCCCGGGATTGTTACATCCCGGGGTTGGGGAAAGGATAATCATTTGTCGATTTGTCGTAATAAATGTTTTGTGAAATATCTTCCTCTTCACCTTATTGGGCTATGCACTTGTAACAGGAAGAATGATCGGGGGCAGCACTGGAATCTGGTGGCTACCCTCTACAGAACACGATCTATGCAAACGACTTACTGGCTGGAGACATGGGTGGCGACCGAGCGATATGCCCGCGTATGCCGCGCCCTGGGCATGAAACCCAAAAAAGATCCGCGCGCCCTGCTCCGATTTTTTGAGACGAAGGAATCGGATGAGCCGCGGGCCCTTTGGGTCCATGAGCTGCTCGACTGGCTGGAACCCCATCTGGACCGCCTGATGGATGCCGGCGTACGCCGGCAGGATCTTGCTGCCTGGATCAGCTATGTGTCTGAGGACGGCGTATTCGACCTGGAATGGGATCCTCTGATTCTCAGCCGGCTGGGCGAAGAGGGCATCAAGCCCTGTCTCTTCTGCGCCCAGGGTGAGGGCGAGGCCTATCTGGCCGATGGCCCCTACACGGCCAACCGCTGGGTGGAAATAGAAGAGATGTGGATCGAGCCGGATCCAGGATGTGATGAGGAAGCCGAGGTGACCGTAGGGTTCAGTGACGGGACACTCTGGCGGGCACATCTGCTCAGCTATCAGCAGTTGGGACGCAACCTGGTCCTTGCCAGGCAAAATGGAGAGGGGATGAGCGGTCGTTATTTTTGGCGCCCTGATCTCCTGCTGGTGAGTCAATTGGAGCGTGACCAAGTCATGCAGGTCGTATACGACCTGCTGGAAACCCACCGTTTTGAAGAAGTGTTCGCTCCCGCGATGTCGTTCGACAATACCGACGGTGAACCCGAAAAAACCGTCGTAGAGCTCTGCGTCATGTATGACGATGCCCTTCCCCGGCCGCTGGAAGAAATCCTCGGCTTCAAGGACGCCCAAGGCCTGCAGCAACCCCACTTCTGGAAGCTCCGGCAGGTCATTAACAAAGACCAACCGTTCGTAGACTACATCAGCTATTTCCTTGACTTGCTGGAAGGGCACTATGCCGATCTACAAGCCAACGGCATCCACCGCCGGGATATCTCTATCCACTGGGACTACCGCTACAGCGTGCGCGGGCACCTGGAGTTCCGACCGGAGGTACTCGAGCGGCTGGGGCAAAATGGCCATTCTCTACACATTCACTGTGAGCGAGCGGCCGAGCGCATCGTGCGCTGTGTGGCCTAGTAGTCTCCCCCAACATGCAGAAGGAGCCGCCCGGTTTTCGGGTGGCTCCTTCTTGTCTCAGGAAGTACCTGTCCCGACGGCCTAGAAGTCGATCAGGTTAATTCCCGCTACAAAGGTTTGTGTCTCGGGTCCTTCCCCTTCCGTAAAGAGGGTACTGAGGTTATAATTCAGGTAAATGTCGAACCAGCGGAAGTCCACCCGAGCCATCAGTCCATAGCGGAACGGATTCAGATGAAAGTCGCCGTCGCGCTTCACCTTGCCGTTTTCCTCACTGATCTGCTTGGTGCGGGCAGCCCATAGAATCCCGCCA
>RFHL01001282.1 GCA_003696875.1 Bacteroidota bacterium
CACCTGCGCCCCGCCCAGTTGGTCTTCGGTGATGTCCTCGCCGGTGACCGTCTTGGTCACCTTGGGGCCGGTGACAAACATGTAGCTCGTCTGGTCATTCATCAGGATAAAATCGGTCAGGGCTGGCGAATAAACCGCCCCACCGGCACAGGGCCCCAAAATGGCCGAGATCTGCGGGATCACCCCCGAGGCCATGATGTTGCGCTGGAAAATGTCGCCGTAGCCGGCGAGGCTGCGCACCCCCTCCTGAATACGGGCCCCCCCGCTGTCATTGATCCCGATCAGCGGCGCGCCCACCTTCATGGCCTGGTCCATGACCTTGCAGATCTTGTTGGAGTAGGACTTGGAAAGTGAGCCACCAAAGACAGTAAAGTCCTGGAAGAAGACATACACCACCCGGCCATCAATGGTGCCGTGGCCGGTGACGACCCCGTCAGAGAGGTATTTCTGCTTGTCCAGGCCAAAGTCCGTGGCGTGGTGCGTTACGAACATGTCGTACTCCTCGAAGGAGCCCTCATCGAGCAGCATCTCGATGCGCTCGCGGGCGGTGTACTTGCCTTTGGCGTGCTGGGCATCGATGCGGCGCTCGCCGCCGCCCATACGGGCCTGCTGGCGCTTCTCAATGAGCGCCTTGATTTTATCAGAATTGGACATAATGCGTGGGTTCCGTTTACTGACCGTCAGGACTACTCCGCAGCCGGCTTTTCGCACAGCTCGGTGAGGGTCCCATAGGTGGACTTGGGATGCAAAAAGGCAATGTTGAGACCCTCAGCCCCCTTGCGGGGCTGCTTGTCGATGAGGCGTACGCCCCGCTCCGCGACCGTAGCCAGGGTGTCTTCCAGGCCCTGCACGGCAAAAGCCAGATGGTGCAAGCCTTCCCCCCGTTTCTCGATAAATTTGCCGATGGGACCGGCAGGATCAGTGGATTCAAGCAGTTCAATCTTGGTCTGACCTACCTGGAAAAAGGCAGTCTTGACCTTCTGCTCCTGTACCTCTTCGATGGCGTAGCAGTCCATGCCCAAAACTTTTTCGTAGTAGGCAATGGCCTCTTCCAGGTTTTTGACCGCAATCCCAATGTGCTCTATGTGGGTTGGTATCATGGCCAGAAATAATTTAGTAGGTGATATGACGGCATATGTCTGTGCCGACCCAAAATATATTTTAACCCTACCATTCCGTATGACAAAAATCATGAGCTGCTGAAATAATGGTCAGGTCCGGTGTCTGAACGACACACAGCACAGGACGCGAAAAAAAACGGGAGAAACAGGGCATTACCCTGTTTCTCCCGTCATGTCAACTGATGCGTCAATTATTCCTTGATATGTTTATCGCGGTTCTCGACTCCCGCCTCTCAGTATCTCAGAGATGAATGATGCGATTGCCGGTGGCGCCCATCGCCGCCTCCTTGACCGACTCCGAAAAGGTCGGGTGCGGATGCGAGAAAATGGCAATATCCTCGGCCGATGCCCGGTATTCCAACCCTATCACGCCTTCCATGATCATGTCAGCGGCCCGGGGGCCGATGATGTGCATGCCCAGGAGCTCGTCGGTTTCCTTGTGGGAGAGGATCTTCACAAAGCCAAACTGGTTGTCCATGCTCGCCCGCGCCCGGCCCGAGGCCCGGAAGGGGAAGCTCCCAGACTTGTATGGGACTTTTTTCTCTTTCAACTCCTCCTCGGTATAGCCGGTCCCTGCCACCTCGGGCCAGGTATAGACCACATTGGGGATTGAGCGGTAGTTGATGTGGGGCCGCTGTCCCGCGATTTTTTCGGCGACAAATACGCCCTCCTCGGAGGCCTTGTGCGCCAGCATGGCGCCCCGGATGACATCCCCGATGGCATAGATGCCGGGGATTGCGGTCTCCAGGTCATCATTGACCGGAATGCGGCCGCGGTCGGTCTCCAGACCGATCGCCTCCAGACCCAGGTTATCGGTGTAGGGCCGGCGACCGACGGCCACCAGGCAGATGTCGCCCTTGAACTCGGTCTTTTCGCCGGTCTTGGTGTTTTCGGCCGTCACCACCACCTTCCGGTTCTTCACCTCTGCCCCTACGGCTTTGTGGTTGAAGTGGGCCTCATAGTCCAGCTCTTTCTTGAGGACCTTGAGCAGTTCCTTGCCCAGGGCGGCATCCATGCCCGGGATCAGGCGGTCCATGTACTCAATCATGGTGATCTTGGTCCCCAGACGACCAAAAACCGAGGCCATTTCGCAGGCGATCACCCCACCCCCGATGACGATCATCTCCTTGGGCAACTTGGTCAACTCCAGCGCCTCGGTCGAGGTGAGGATATGCGTACCATCCACCTCTATACCAGGCAGCTGCATGGGCTTGGAGCCGGTGGCGATGATGGTTTTGTCCGTCTTGATCTGCACCTCCTTGCCCTCGGCCTGGGCCACCTTGATGGTGTTTTTGTCTACAAAGGAGCCATGCCCCTCATAGACATCAATCTTGTTTTTCTTCATCAGGAAAGCCACCCCGGCTGTGGTGGCCTCCACCACTTCCTGCTTGCGCTTGATCATCTGCGGCAGGTCCACCTTCAGGCCGGTCACCTTGATGCCATGCTCGGCAAACTGATGCTTGGCCTGAAAATAGTGCTCCGAAGAGTCCAGCAGGGCCTTGGAGGGGATACAGCCCACATTGAGGCAGGTGCCTCCCAGGGTGGGATAGCGCTCAATGATGGCCACGGTCATGCCCAGTTGGGCAGCGCGAATGGCGGCAACATAGCCTCCGGGGCCAGAGCCGATGACGGTAAGGTCGTAGGTTTTTTCTGCCATGAGAGAGGGTGAGGATTTGCTGGTGGAAAAAGCCTCCACCGGGCGAAAAAAAGGGGAGGAACCCCTTCCGACGAACGATATTGGGTTCTTTAGATTTCGGCTACGAAAATACGACCCTGCCCGCAAAGGCCCAAAAAGCCTGCGTGCCAGCCTTTGCCCCCGCTTATCGCCCCACACGGCCCTTCGGTCGAATTCCCTTGAATCCTACTCCAGCCGAGGTTATTTTGCCCATTCAACCAATATCCTCCCTCATGGCTCGTACCCTCCTCGTCACCGGCGGTGCCGGTTTCATCGGTTCCCACCTCGTCCGCCGCCTCGTGCAGCGCTACCCCGACTACCGCATCCTCAACCTCGACCTGCTCACCTACGCCGGCAACCTCGAAAACCTCCGGGATATCGAAGACGCCGACAACTACACCTTCGTCAAAGGCGACATCTGCGACAGCAGCCTGCTGCAGAACCTCTTCCGCGACTATGGCATCGACGGTGTCATCCACCTCGCCGCCGAGAGCCATGTGGACCGCAGCATTCTGAACCCCACCGCCTTTGTCACCACTAATGTGCTGGGTACGGTCACCCTCCTCAATGCGGCCCGGCAAGCCTGGGGTGATCGTGACGACGTCCGCTTTTACCACGTCTCCACCGACGAGGTCTACGGCTCCCTGCGTGACGGGGAGTACTTCCTCGAAACCACCGCCTACAACCCGCAGAGCCCCTACTCTGCTTCCAAAGCCGCTTCGGACCACTTCGTCCGCGCCTATGGCAACACCTACGGCTTCCCCTTCGTCATCAGCAACTGCTCCAACAACTACGGCCCCTACCAGTTTCCCGAGAAACTGCTGCCCCTCTTCATCGCCAACATCGTCCAGGAAAAGGCCCTCCCCGTCTACGGCCAGGGCCTCAACGTGCGCGACTGGCTCTGGGTAGAGGACCACTGCGCCGCTATCGACCTGATCTTCCATCAGGGCCAGAACGGCGAAACCTACAACATTGGCGGCCGCAACGAGTGGAAAAACATCGACCTCATCCATCTGCTCTGCCGGAAGATGGACGAGAAGCTCGGCCGCCCGGCCGGTCACTCGGCCAGCCTCATCCGCTATGTCACCGACCGCCCCGGACACGACATGCGCTACGCCATTGATCCCTCCAAGCTGGAGCGGGAACTCGGCTGGACCCCCAGCCTCACCTTCGAGGAGGGCCTCGCCCGCACCATCGACTGGTACCTGAGCCATCAGGAGTGGGTCAATCGCGTGCAGTCGGGGGCCTATCAGGACTATTATCAAGAGCAGTACGGCACGCGCTAGGCTTCCGGCCTCCCTTATTAGTACCGAGCCGACCAGGCGGCCCCATCCGGGCTGCGCAGTTGCACTACGCCTGTCGCCTGCTGCGGCAGGCGTAGTGGTTCCAGGCCTGGCCAGGACTGCGTCCACAGGCGCCGACCGCTCAGGTCGTAGACTATCACCTCCACTGCCTGCGGTAGGGAAGCCGCCGCCCTCAGGTAAACTATGTCTCCCTCCCGGTAGACCGACAGCGCCGGGCCTGACCAGGCCGCTGCCAGGCCCGTAGGGCTCTGCACCTGCCCTTCCACCAATACCCAGCGCCGGTCTATGGTCAGGCCGGTATGCACATCCACCTGGCCCGAGGGCCAGCGGACCTTCACCGAGTCCACCGCGGTGAGATTCCCCAGCCCAAAGATTTCATCAAAGCTATTCTGCCCCATATAGCTCGTACCACATTGGGTATAGCGTATCTGCCGCTGTCCCCCGGCCCATAGCTCAATCCAGGAACCGATGCCATCGCGGTTGCTCACGGTCCCACGCAGGCGCACCTTCAGCCAGTGATTCGCTCCTGTAGGCCGCTGCCAGATCCAGCTCATGTCCGGCAACAGATTGGCCACGGC
>RFHL01001283.1 GCA_003696875.1 Bacteroidota bacterium
GCTTATTCACCGCCTGCACGAACTCAACCAGCTGAGTGAGGGCTTTCACTTGATGGAGCATGTATTGCTGCGGCCGATCGCACCAACTCGCTACCTGGTAGCCCTCGCCGATTCGCGTCGCTGGGTGGAAACCCGCTATACCCCCCCGCCCGGCGAAGACGCCGGGCCGCTCCTCAAGGCCTTCAAAGCCCAGCTGACCAACCCCAAAAATCTGGAGGTGCAGCCAGCTGATACAAACGAAAAGGCTGCTTATCGGGTCATCCTCAAAGATGAAGCAGGAGGCACCCTTGCCCAGAGTGAGGACTTTGTATCCGAAGCGGCCGCACAGGAACACCTGAAGGAACTCAACCAGTGGCTGAAGAAACACGCCAAGAGCAGTCTGGACCCCTTTCTGGAAGTGCAGCCGATCATCCCTCCCGGCGCCATGGTCGCCGGCCGGGATCCCTATTCCCTGCAACTCAGTGTCTTGCTCCCGGCCTGGACCGCCCGTTTCCAGAATCCTAAGCTTCGCAAGCTGATGGAGCAGGTCATCAAGGCGCATACCCCGGCCCACCTCGACCTGCAGGTACTGGCGCTCTCTCTGGAGGCCCTGCGCGAATTTGAGCAGGTATACCAGGCCTGGGCTCAGGCCAAAATGAAGGCGGATACCCCGGACGAAGAACTCGATACCCTATCCTATTTCCTGCTCCTTCTGCTCAAATCCTATCGCCTGGCCCAGGATCCTGAATACGAGGGTCACGCCCATGACGAGCGTCTGGTCCGGGAAGAACTGCCCGAGTTGCGGCAGCGCTTTGGCACTGTCTTTACGCTCTTCGATGCCTAATTTTTCTGCCTCCCACAGCATCGGTCGTGTGGTACTGGACCTGCAATTCGAGTCTGAGACGCTGGCCCGTACCTGGCAGGCGCAAGCCATGGACATTTGGACCGAAGACATCGCCCCAATGGTGGAGGCGCTCCTGGACGCCTATGCCAGCGATTCGGTTCTCATTCAGATAGACCGCATCGAACTCCAGCTGGACCAGCTCACCGAGGCCAAATTTGAACAGGAATTCCCCCGGCAGCTGGCCCAGCAGCTGCGTCATTGGCTGGATACGCATCCCCGGCCGCCCCTGCGGCCGGGCCATCCCACCCAAACCGATACGGATGCCCCTATCGTGGTCCGCTCGTGGCCGGAGGCCGCTATCGCTCAGCTTGGCTTCTTTCTGCAACACGGGCGCTTGCCCACCCTCCGCACCGACGATCTGGGCGATCCAGCGGCCCTCCTTTCCCACCTCCTGCGGGAATCCCCCGAGCAGCTGACTGAGCTCCTGTCCAAACTGCAGGCCGACGCGCCTCTCGTCGCCCAGCGCCTGACGCAGCGCTTTTCGCCATTTCTATACCAGCAGCTTATGCGCCTGCTGGCCGGGCCCAACTGGTCCCAGGTGCAGGCTTTTCGGGATGCCCTCCAGCAAGTCTATTCTGACCTACGCCCCCCGCTACCCTATCCGATGGATACCTGGGTCCAGCTGGTTGATAGGGGTCTCCTGGAAGCAAGCCTCCGCCAACATCAACCGGTGCCTCGCCCCGGGGCGATTATCCGTGCCTTTCCTGCCACCCTTGTCCGGCATATCCCCGCCCCCTCCCAGCGGCAGTCTCTCAGAAGAGTCTGGCAGGAATTGAGCCAGCAAGGGCCAAAGGCTTATCAGCCTCTACCCGAAATATGGGAAGTAGCTCTGAGGTCCTCTTTGCCTACTTTGACCGGAGAAGATTCCTTCCAAACGGAAGAAACCCCATCCCCTCCCGCCCGGGAGCCCATTTCGCCCGGAGGATTGCGGCCGGCCTCTGCGCAAGGTCAAGACCGTTCGGAGCCTGAGCCTCCCCACACCATCGAACTTACCACCCGGCTGGACCACTTCCTGGCGTGGCTGGGACAAGGCCAGGCTCCCTGGTGGAGCCCCTGGCCGGAGAATCTCCTGCCACCACCGGGACTCGCTTTCGAGTCCTTGTGGGAAAGCGCCCCCGATGCGGTACAAGCCGGCGTCCATCGCCTGCTGCAGCAGGCGGCAGGCAGCTCCCGGGCCCAAAGCCTCCCCGCTCAGATACATGCCTTGCTGGGAGATGCTCCCAGCCGCGTGCTTCTGCAGGCCTTTGCGCCGCCACTGGCCCCGGCATTGCCGGGGGTCGAGCGCTTACTGGCCCGCATACAGGCAGCAGCCCGCCTGCAGGTCCTGCTGCGCCCGAAGGCATCTCCCCTGGCCGCCATGATGGCGGCCTTTATGGCCCCTCCGGCGGCAAGCCTCCACCTGCAAGATCTGCTGCGAGCGGCCTGGGCCTGGCTGGCCCGATCCCCTCAGGAAGTGCCGCTGCTGAGGCAAGCCGTATGGCAATGGGCACGCGCCCAGCCCCGGCCTGAGGCCTATCTCCGTACCCTTTTGCCCATCTTAAGTGCCCTGGCCCGCGAAACCCAGGCAGAGGCAGCCACTAAAAAACCAGACGAGCATCCGCTCCTAGCGGCAGGCGAGGACTACCCCAAAGATGTGGAACGTCCCGAAGACAAAGGCCTTCTCTCAGCCGAGGACCCCAGGCGTTTGCCGCATTTGCCTGAAGAAGAATCACCAGAAAAGGAAAAGTCACAACAGGAAGAAGGCAAAACCGAAGAGGGCGCGGAGCCAGCGCTCCCGTCTTTGCCGGACGTTCTTCCCCTCCCTGAGGAAGAGGATTCTCCTGAGACGACTTCCCTCCCCAGCGATCCCACCCAGAAACCCCAGCCGGAGACGTCTCCCCCGGAGATAATTTCCGATCCGGAAATCCCTGATGAGGCGCCGATCTCCCTGTCGGCCGAGGAAAGGGCCTACCTGCACAAGCTGGACCTCCCGGATATCCGCCGGCTGCTACAGCACCTGGGAACCTATGGTAGCCTGCCTCCGGAGGCTCATATAGTTGGGGCTGACAGTCTGGGCGAGCTGGTTCAGCGTTTGATCAAGGAAGACACCCGAGAGGCCGGCCGCCTGTTGGGACGAATGATCCGCCAGCCGATGGCCCGGCAGCATCTGGGCCGGCTCTTGCCGACCAGGGCCTTTCAGGCCTGGGTCGCGACCCTGCCCGCCCTCACCGGCAAC
>RFHL01001284.1 GCA_003696875.1 Bacteroidota bacterium
CTTCCGGATTTTGTTCTCGGACATACACCAGATCCCCAAAATCCGGAAGAGGTCGTCCGCTTTTTTCCGGGCAAGGGCTTCCGCCCGGCCTGGCTCTCGCGGGGGCTCATGCCCCCGCATCCGACTTTTTTCGTCCGGCGCGAGCTCTACAGCCGCTTTGGCGGCTTCGATACGAGCTATGAGATCTGCGCCGACTTCGACCTGATGGTGCGCCTGTTTCATGTCCATCAGGTGAGCTACACCTACCTGCCTGAGGTGCTGGTGCACATGCGCACCGGGGGCAGCAGCACCCGAGGCCTACGTAGCACCCTTACCATCAACCGGGAAATGCTGCAAGCCTGCCGCAAGCACGGCATCCGAACCAACCTCATCCGGATTTACGCCAAGTATTTTTCCAAGGTCTTTCAACTGTTGAAAAGGCCCGCCTGACCGCTAGCCCCTCCCCTTGGACGAATCACCCGCACTGGACTGTTCCGGGCTGGGAAGGATTCCGTATCTTTGTGATACCCGCAGCAGGACCCTGTTTCCGAGCGGGCGCAGATATTCTTTTCATCCATCACTCCTATCTCCCATGCCCAGTATCCTCATCACCGGTGGCACCGGTTACATTGGCTCCCACACTGCGATCGAAATCATTCAACAGGGGCGCTTTGATGTTGTCTCGGTAGACAATTATCAGAACTCTTCTCCTGCCGCTCTGGATCGCATTGAGGCGATCACGGGCGTTCGCATGAAAAATTACGACATAGATGCCTGCGACCTGACGGCCCTGGAGGGGGTATTTGCCGCGCATCCTGATATTGAGGGGGTGATCCACTTTGCCGCCCTCAAGGCGGTAGGAGAGTCGGTCGAGAAACCCCTGCTGTATTATCAAAACAACCTCAACTCGCTGGCCAATATCCTCCTTTGCTGTGAGAAGTTTGATGTGCCGCACATGATCTTCTCCTCCAGCTGTACCGTCTACGGGGAGATCGATGAATTGCCGGTTACTGAGGCCACACCGACCACACAAGCCGAGTCGCCCTACGGAAATACCAAGCTCATTGGAGAAAGGATGATTCAGGATTTTGTAAAGGTCACGCCCGGTCTACAGGCCGTGGCGCTGCGCTATTTCAATCCCGTGGGGGCCCACGAGTCGGGCCTAAACGGGGAGGATCCGCTCAACAAGCCCAACAATCTGTTGCCGATCATTACCCGGGTGGCCTCGGGTCTGATTCCTCAGCTGACCGTGTATGGGGGAGATTATCCCACTCGGGACGGAACCTGCATCCGGGATTATATCCATGTGACCGACCTGGCCCTGGCTCACATCAAGGCCCTTGACTATCTGCGTGAGGGGCGCAACGAGGCCGCCTATGAGCAGTTTAACCTGGGGGCTGGCGAAGGCGTGAGCGTGCTGGAGGCCATCCGGGCTTTTGAGGAATATACCGGTCAGAAACTGAATTATGTGATCGGCGACCGCCGGCCGGGAGACGTGACCGCGATCTACTCCGACAGCTCGCTGGCGGCGGAGCGACTCGGCTGGGTCGCCGAGCGGGGCATAGAAGAGATGATGCGGTCGTCCTGGAAGTGGCAGGAAACGCTGAATCAGGCCCGGGAAGCGACA
>RFHL01001285.1 GCA_003696875.1 Bacteroidota bacterium
CTTTCAGGATCTGATCCAGCAGGCTCGGGCCGGTGGCGTTTATACCTATCCCGATCCCTGTGATGGCAACGCCGAGCTCCCGGCGGATGTGCCCCGCTTTGTGCATCAGCCCCCGGCTCTGGCCTGGAGCAACGAGCAGAACAGCAGCTTTGGGGCCTTTGCCACTACTTTTGACACGGCGGGTGTGGCGGCGGCCATCGAGCTGACCGATCCGGCCTCGCCCATCGCGGGCCCTACCTTCTCGGGAACCTCGGCCATCGCCGGGGCCTTCTACACGGGAGACCGCTTTCCGCCCGACTACCGCGGGGCTTATTTCCAGGCCGATTACGGCGGCTGGTGGCTGCGGGCCGTCCGGATCAATGGCGAGGGCGAACCCGTCGCCGTGGGCGACTTTGACCAGGGTACCCACCGGGTGGTGGGCGCCGCCACCTCTCCGCTTGATGGCTGCCTCTACTATGTGCACTACGGCAACAGTGTCTGGAAAATCTGCTACGGCGGCAATGTGCCGCCGGTAGCCCGGATCGGGGCCGATACGCTCTATGGCGGGAGTCCCCTCAGGGTGCAGTTTTCCGCTGCGGCTTCGCGGGATGACAATGGCGACAGCCTGCGTTACCACTGGGACTTCGGGGATGGGCAGACCAGCGAGGCGCTGGAGCCGGTGCATACCTTTACGGCTCCCAGTAGCCTACCCACCCCGTACACCGTGACCCTGACCGTCTCGGACAGTGCGAGCAGTGGACAGGCGACGCAGGTGATCTCGCTGAACAATACGCCTCCTACGGTACAGATCGCCGGCCTGCCGGCCGACTTGAGTTATTCCGTTTTTGAGGCGGAGGTCCTGAGTCTGAGTGCCGAGGTGGCCGATGCCGAGCATGCGGCCGATCAGATGCACTATTCCTGGCAGGCCTTTCTCCACCACAACACCCATAACCATCCCGAGGCCATCACCCACGCGGCGGAGGCCGAGGTGCTGATCACGCCCAGCGGCTGCGACGGCGAGTTGTACTACTACCGCATCACCCTGGAGGTTACCGACCCGGCGGGCCTGTCGGCCCGCGATGAGGCCATCCTCTTTCCCGACTGCGACCACGCGGTGCGCTGGGGGAATATCACGGCCGAGCAGGCCGGCCCGCAGGTGGGCCTGCGATTTGTCGTGGACTCCGTAGGCGGCGTCGACGCCTTTGAGATCGAGCGTAGCACCGATGGCCTGAGCTTTGAGCGCGCTGGCAGCCTGCCGGCGGCAGGTACGGGGGCCTATTCCTATGCTGACGAAGCCCCGCCTGAGGGGCATCTGGTCTATCGCGTGCGCGCACTGCGCCGCGACGGCAAGGCCGAGCTCTCGCCGCAGGCGCCGGTCGACTTTCTCGCCTACGGCGGCATCGAGACCTACCCCAATCCGGTGACCGGCCCCTGGCAGGTCGTCTTCAACCACATCGAGGGCGCGGCGCGGGTGCGCATGTGGGACTTATCGGGGCGTCTGGTGCTGGAGCAGGCTTTTGAGGAAGCCGCCACGGGCCTGCATACCCTTTCTCTGGGCCATCTGCGGCCGGGGGTGTACCTATATGAGGCCGAAAACGGAATCCGCAAAGCGAGCGGCCTGCTCGCGCGGCGGGGGGAGTAGGGGAGCCCGGGCTTCTCCTGCTCCCCCGTTTGATTCGCAAAGCCCCAATCTCTACCTTTGCTCCGCTGGTTTTTCCGGGGATGTTTAGGCGGATAGGCGGGGAAAACCAGCGGAGTATGGCCCTCGGTTCTGGCCAGTGACGTACAGCCCTCCGCCTTTAACCCTCTCGCCATTCACTCATGGGTGTTTTCGAGCCATATCTGGAGCAGTTTTCCCAGTCCGTCAACCTGACGGACTTTCTGATCAATCTGGCCGTCGTGGCCCTGCTCACCTTGCTGCTGCGGATCTTCTTTATCCGGCATGCGCAGGCCGTATCCAACCGGGCGCGCTTTGCGGCGATTTTCTTGCCGCTGGGGCTGACGACCATGCTGATCATTACCATCGTGAAGTCTTCCATCGCCCTTTCGTTGGGGCTGGTCGGGGCCTTGTCGATTGTGCGTTTCCGGGCCGCCATCAAGGACCCAGAGGAACTCACCTACCTCTTTCTGGTGATTGGCATCGGGCTGGCCGCCGGGGCCAATCAGCCCCTCATCGCGCTGGTCGCCTTTGTCTTCATCCTGGGGCTGCTCTACCTGAGCAAGCGTTTTACCCAGCACCAGGCCTCGCCGGCCAAGGGCGACCGCATGTATCTGCACATCGAAACCGATGTGCAAGACCTTGACCGCATCACCGCCACCCTGAGCCCGCATCTGGAGTATGTGGCCCTGCAGCGCATGGACACCACCGAGAGTGGTCTGATCCTGTCTTTTGTGGTCAAGGCGGCCGATATCGCTGCCCTCGAAAAACTGCGTCAGGCCCTGCAGGGCCTGTCCCCGGCCACCACCCTCTCGCTCGTCGATCAGCCTGATCTGGTGCTATGATTATCAAACAGCCGGTCCCCCGGGCAGGGGCCCGCTGGGGCTACCTGCTGCCCATCGCCCTGCTGCTGGCAGGCCTGGGCGCCTTGCTGGCACAAAAGGACCTCCCCCAAGCTCGCCCCCAGGTGGACGACCCCGGCCTGATCCGCTGCAGCGCCGAGGCGATTGTCCGCGATACCCTGCCCGATGGGCAGGTCGTGACATTCTTTGTCGATCCCGAGGGGGCCCGCCTCCCTAATGGTCATACCCAAAGCGCCGAACAGGCCCGAACGGGCCAGTTTGCCTGCAAGCTGGATTCCACCCAGCGTTTTGGCATGACCTATGTGTTTCAGGATCTGAAACCTGGCGACCGTTTCCTGGCCCACGTATGGCGCTATGTGCGGGGCAGTATGCCCACGGCGCTGGTGGTCAACCTGAGCGGCAACCGGGAGCACTACGCCCAGATCGAGCGGCCCGATACGACGGCCGAGGGCTGGGAGCGCCTGTCGGTGGCTTTTGCCGTGCCTTTTGATTATGAAACGGGCGAACTGCGCTTTTACGTCTTTGGCTATGGTGGAGGCGAAGCCTACTTCGACGACATGACCATCCGGCGGGAGCGGGTGCTCGACTCCCTCGCGGCCTATGAGGAGGTGCCGCTTCTTAACCTCCGCATCCCCGAGGCGGGGATGCAGCAGCTGGACGCCAAGCGGCGCGAAGCCATTGCCCGGGGGCTGCTCACCCAGGGCGAAGACGACTGGGTGAAAGCACGCCTTGACACCGGCGGGAATGAGTTGCCTGTACGCGTACGTCTCAAGGGCGACCTGCCCGACCATTTCCTTACCCCCAAATGGTCGTTTCGGGTGCGGGTCAAGGCCCCCCACGCCTGGGAACGGATGGTGACGTTTTCCCTGCATACCCCACTCGCCCGGGGACACCTCGACGAGTGGTTTTACCATGCCTGGCTGCGCCGGGAGGGGGTCCTGAGTCCTCGTTACGATTTCGTCCAGCTCTCGATCAATGGCGAACCCCGTGGCTTATATGCCTACGAGGAGCACTTCGAAAAACAGCTGGTCGAGTCGGCGGCCCGCCGGGAGGGCCCCATCCTCAAGTTTGATGAGGCGGGGGTCTGGGCCTTGCGTCAACGGGCTAGTGACTACGATCTGGATTGGGGCGAAATGGAGCGCCTGAATGAGAGTTATCGGCAAGCCCCGGCCCAGCCCTTTGGGGAGGAGAAGACGGCTGCCAACCCGGCCCTTCGGCCGCAGTTGGATCTGGCCCTGGAGCTGATGCACCAGTTTCAGACCGCTTCGGCCCCGGCTTCAGACCTTTTTGAGCTGGACCTACTGGCCCGCTTTTTTGCCATCACCGACATCACCCGTGCTTACCATGGCCTGATCTGGCACAACCTGCGCTTCTACTATAATCCAGTGCTGGGCAAGCTGGAGCCCATCGGCTTCGATGGCTTCACCGAGACCGGAGCCTTCGAGTGGCTGCCGCGGCCTTTCATGGGGGCGCGTATCAGCGACCCCCTGCAGGGGGCCCCGGCCGAACAAAGCCTGATGCATTTGTTTCTGGACCCGGCCTTTGCCCAACGATACTACCAGTACTTGCTCACGTACACGCGGCCGGGATACATGGAAGATTTACTCCTGGAGATGGCGCCCGGCCTGCAGCGGCGTGAGGCCCTGATCCGGGCCGAGTTTCCCGGTTACCGGTTTGAGGGGCAAGCCCTTGTGCAACGGGCGGCCAATCTGCGTCGCCTGATCCTACCCTATGGTGCCTACGACATGGAGGTCCTGACCGAAAGCAAGCCGGGTGATAGCCTGCGGGTGGCGCTTCGCAACCGACACCTTTGTCCACTGGAAATCACCGCCTGGGGACGCTCCGCCCAGAGTCCTTCCGAGGCGCTGGCCGAGCCCTACTTTTTGCCCAGCCAGCCCGCGGGGTACTACCGTTCCCTGAGCCTGCCCCTGGAGGCGCGCTACCTTTTTTATCAGCTGCCCGGCCACGACAGCTTGCTGTCGGTGCGGATCCAGCCCTATGGCCCGGCGGCACCTCAGGTGCCAGCC
>RFHL01001286.1 GCA_003696875.1 Bacteroidota bacterium
CCACGGCAGGCGCGCCGTGGCGCGCCAGTCCATGACCCGCATGCCCGGCTGCCCCGGTACGGGCAGCAGAAACAGCAACATCGCCCCGCTCAGGGCGATGATCGTATCGTCCAGCATGGGGATCCAGCGCTGGAGCAGGAAAGAGCGGCTGATCCAAGCCAGGGCCGTGAGGCCAAAGACCGCCAGCACCAGGCGCTCGGCAGAGCGCAGGGGGCCCAACTGCCGGAGCTGGGCCCGAATTTCTTCCACCCCCTCCGAGACCTCCCGCACCTGCAGCCGGAAAGCGATCTTTACCAGATACCACCAGCAGAGCATCAGCAGGGTGACTGAAAAGGGGAAGGCAAACACAAACCAACGCGCAAAGGAGATTTCCACCCCAAAAATATCCTTGACTACCGCAGCAAATACCAGATTGGGGGGCGTGCCGATGAGGGTAGACATGCCCCCAATGGAGGACGAGTAGGCGATGCCCAGCATGAGGGCTTTGGCAAAGGGAGTGGCCGGGGCGGCCTGGGCAGTCGGCGTGTGGGTCACCTGCCGGATCAGGGCCAGGCCAATAGGCATCATCATGAGGGAGGTGGCGGTATTGGAGATCCACATGGAGAGGAAAGCGGTGGCCAACATAAAGCCCATGACCAGCCGTGGCCCACTCGTCCCGACACGGGCAATGATGGTGAGGGCGATGCGGCGGTGGAGGTTCCAGCGCTCGATGGCGAGGGCAATCAGAAACCCTCCGAGAAACAAAAAGACCAGGGGATGCCCGTAGGCTTGCGTGGTCTCCTTGACCGCGAGCCCGCCGGTCAGGGGAAAGAGGATACCCGGCAGCAGCGCCGTCACTTCGATGGGGGCCGCCTCGGTGATCCACCAGATGGCCACCCAGAGGGTGGTGGCGAGCACGGCCTGTCCCTCCGGCGAGAGACCCGCCGGCTGGTAGACTAGCAAAACCAGGACGAAGGCCAGCGGCCCCAGCAGGAGGCCGGTGAGCTGTGGGTAGGAGTAGGCAGGAGTCGCTTTCATGGGGTAGAGGCCTTCAGGGAAAAATATCATTTTCCGGCAGGACAAGCAATTTTCTCTCCTGCTCTCATCCAATACAGCCTCGTGGCACTCAATCCGGCTCGGAAAGCGTCTTGAGCAAGGTGTCATAAAAGGCGGTCCCTTCGCGCCGGGCCCGCACCCAGACATCGAAGCGGATGACTTCTGGCCGGAAAGGGATCCAATCCCCCCGCGCACTGAGGCTGGCCTCCAGGTCGAGCATGTCCGCTGAAGGCTTCTGAAAATCAAAAGACCGCCGGTCCAGGTGGATCAGGTAGCGAATGATGCGCTCGGAGCGGGGCTCGACCTTGTAGCGTTGCATATGCTTGCGCAAGGCTTCGATCCGGGCCGAGGCCGGGTCCAGCAGCTCGCGATTGATCAGCAGCTGTATCTCGTGGATGCGGAG
>RFHL01001287.1 GCA_003696875.1 Bacteroidota bacterium
ACATAGAGGTCCACGGGCTGGTCCTGCAACGCCTGAAAGACTGCAAGCAGGCGGTCCAGGCCTTTGCGGTAATGGCTGGTGGAGACAAAAAGAAAAGCGCGCCGCTCAGGCGCGAGACCCAACTGTGCCCTCAGGGCAACCCGATCGGCCGGGGGCTGAAAGCGGGCTGGGTCTACCGGCGGGGGGAGGCTGCTGATTCGGTCGCTGGATACCCCATAGAGCTCCATGAGCTCGTCGCGCATCATGCGCGAGGCGGCAAAGATGTGGCGCGACTGCTGGAAGGCTTGCTGGTCGAGGCGGTGCTGTAGCAGGTCCGAGACCGTGCGGGGGCGCCGCCCCAGGGCTCGGAGAAAACCGGCGTGGTTGGCGGGGGCCAGGACGGCGTCCTGGCCGGTGGTGCGCCCCATGGAGAGCGACCAGTCGGGCCGGTGATGGTGCAGGTGCCGGGCCACCTTGCGGGCAAAGGCGAGGCGCCGGAAGGGCTTGGGGGCCAGCCCCGGCGAGAGCCGGGTGGCGGTCACGCCCGCCGGCAAAGCCGGCGCGCCGGGGGCGATCTTGGCGCACAGGATGTGCAAGTGGTGCCCCCGCCGCCGAAACTCGGCGGCGTAGTTGAACAGGCGGGTCTCCAGCCCGCCCTTCTGCAAGATGCGATAGTGGATCAGCACGATCTCCATGGGGGCAAGGTAGGGATTTAGCTCCGCATCGCCACGGCGTCAGGGCAAGGGACAAAAAAATCGTCTCTGGGAGAAACAGGTCGCCAGAGGCTCTTTCATGTACACATCCCTTTTGCGGCAGGTTACGCATGTTCAACTCACCTCCTTATGTCATTTCTTCATACCCTTTTTGATCTCACCGGCAAGCGCGCACTGGTTACCGGTGGTACCCATGGGCTGGGCCTGGCCATGGGGCAGGCGCTCGGGCAGGCCGGGGCCACCCTCCTCATCAATGGCCATTCTTCCCAGGAAAAAATTGACGGGGCGGTGACGGCTTGCCGCGAGCTGGGCATAGATGCCCACGGCTACCGTTTTGATGTGACTGACGAGGCCGCTGTAGCGGCCAGGGTGGCGCAGATCGAGGCTGAGCAAGGCCCGATCGACATCCTGGTCAACAATGCCGGTATCATCAAGCGGGTGCCCCTGCACGAGATGCCCCTGGCCGACTGGGAGCGGGTGCTGCGCACCCACCTGACCGGCGCTTTTCTCATGTCGCGGCAGGTGCTGCCCGGCATGATGGCCCGCGGCGGGGGCAAGATCATCAACATCTGCTCGATGATGAGTGAGCTGGGGCGTGATACGGTGGGGGCCTATGCCACGGCCAAGGGCGGGCTCAAGATGCTCACCCGCAACCTTGCCACCGAGTATGCCCGGCACAACATCCAGGTCAATGGCATCGGCCCGGGCTACTATGCCACCAGCCAAACGGCCCCCATCCGGGTGGATGGGCACCCGATGCACGAGTTTATCGTGAACCGTACCCCGGCCGGCAAGTGGGGCGATCCCGCCGACCTGGGCGGGGCGGCGGTTTTCCTGGCCTCCCCAGCCAGCGATTTTGTCAATGGTCAGATCATCTATGTCGATGGCGGCATCCTGGCCACCATTGGCCGGCCGCTGGCCGGCTAAGGCTTCCGGTTTTCTTTCACCTATTCATGCAAAAACTCCCCTACTATGTCTCGCCTATCGCTTTTTGTCCTGATCGCCGCTATGGTAGCGGCTTGCACGCCCTCAGCGCCCCGGCTGGTGGTGCAGAGTGACATAGCCCGCCCCGGGGCGGTGCTGGTCTATTCCCGGGCAGAATTGGCTGCCGCCGGTCTGGCGGTATCTGCTCCCCAGGCCTCCGTCTATCTCCAAGGTCCGGACGGCGCCTTTTTGCCGAGCCAGCTCGACGATCTCGATGGGGATGGTGCCTGGGATGAGTTGGCCTTTCAGGTAGATCTCCCGGTTGGTGAGCTGGCACTGAGTGTCGTGACTGAGGCTCCGGCCTCTGTCACCTTTCCGGTCAAGACCGACATACATCTGGGGGTAAGTGCCGAGCGAAACCACATCTATGAAGAGGTGGCCCAGGCGGATCGGGCCCCTGAGAACACCCCGCAGGTGAAGCCGCCATTTTATCAGATGGAAGGGCCAGCCTGGGAGAATGACGTCATTGCCTTTCGTTCCTACTTTGATCGGCGCAACGGCAAGGACATCTTTGGCAAGCTGGTGCCGGATCTGGTGGCCGACACCCTGGGCATCAGGGGGAATTACCATGCGATGGATCCGAGTTGGGGAATGGACGTCCTCAAAGTGGGCAATTCGCTGGGGGCTGGGGCGCTGGCCCTGATGGTGAATGATTCACTGATTCGGCTGGGCGAAACCCGGACCCATAGCTTCCGCAAGCTGGTAGAAGGGCCGGTGCGCAGCATCATGGAGCTGATGTATGCCGGCTGGCAGGTAGGCGACCAGACCCTGGCGGTGCAGGAGCGGATTGAGATCCGCGCGGGTGAGCCTGGCTATCATAATACGGTGACCCTCTCGGGCTTTTCCGGTACGGCCGAGCTGGTGAGCGGCATCGTGAACCTGCACAGCGAAGAGGTATACTCCATCGATCCGGAAGGAGGCTGGTCGGGGATCGCCACCCATGCTCAGCAAAGCGAAAACAACGATTATCTGGGGATGGCGCTCCTGACGCCCAGGCTGGCAGCGACGGGCATGGCCCCAGAGGAGGCGCCCGAGGCGCCCGAAGGCATGGATCCTGCCGTGACCCAGACCTACTGGGCTTCCACGCGAGTGGCTCCGGGCGAGGTGGCTCAATTCTACTTCCTCGCCGCCTGGGAGGCCTCTGATGCTAAGTGGGCTGATCAGACGGCCTTTCTGAACCTGGCCGCTGCAGAGGCCGTATGGCTGGGCCACCGGCCTAGCTTGAGGATGGAGTAAGGTGATGACCTGAAGGCCAGAGTCTGAATGAACCAGAGGCTGCCCCATTGGGGGCAGCCTCGTCTGCTTTTGGACTGATGGGAACCCGGACTTGAAGAGAGAAGTCGGCAGATGTCAGGCTTTCCCTTGAAATGGATGTGAATTTTTGAGTACGTTTATTTCCTTGGCTCAAAAAGTTTCCCTGGCGCGATCGCGCCTTTACTTTCCTTTCATGCCCGAACAAATCATTTTTCTCCTGCAGGCAATCAATGAAGCGGCGGCCATCTTGCTCACGGAGCGGGATGCTGACAAGGCGATTTCTGCCGCTTTAGCCATTGTCGGAAAGGCAACCAAGGTCGATAGGGTATACATTTTCCAAAATGTTGCGCTACCGGGTAATCCTATCCGGGTATCCCAGCGCTATGAGTGGGTGCGTGAGCATGTTAGTGTTCAGATTGATAATCCGGAGTTGCAAGATATCCCGTTAGTGGAGGCAGGTTTGCCACGTTGGGAGGAAGTGTTCTTAAAGCGGGGCGTGATCAAAGGACAGGTCCGCGATTTTCCTGACAGCGAGCGGGCGATGCTAGACCCGCAGGATATCCTGTCCATCATATGTATCCCGATCTTCATCGGCGAAGAGTTTTGGGGCTTTGTGGGGTTTGATGATTGTACCCATGAGCGGGCCTGGACCCGGCAGGAGGAAGGCGTCCTGTTTAATCTGGCGACGGCTCTGGGCGGCGTTTTTATGCGAAACCGTTACGAGCGCTCCCTGGTGCAATACCAGACCGAACTGGAGGAGGCTCAGGCCATTGGGCAGATGGGCAATTTTGAGTATGATTTCCGGCGGCAGCGGGTCCGCATGAGTAAGGAGATGCTCCGCATCCATGGCCTGGAGGCGGAAGCGGACTTTCCTCAGGGCGTGGTGCCTACCTTGTATCCCGAGCCCTATCGCAGCCGGATGTGGGAGTTGGGAGCCCGCTGTTTGGAGCAAGGCGAATCCTTTGATGAGATTTTTTTGCTTCAGGTTCCCGGACAGGCAGAGAAGTGGCTCCGCATGATCTGTCATCCTATCCGGGAAGAGGGGGGGATAAACCGGCTGAGAGGGGTGATGATCGATGTCACGGCGGCCGAGCAGGCGCGTAGGCGCCTGGATGAGCTCAGCCAACGCTTGCTACTGGCCGGCGAAGCCGGCAAGATTGGCTTCTGGGCCTGGGATTTCGAACATGACCGGGTGACCTGGGATGCCACCATGGGCAAGTTGATCGGCCGGCCGGCCGAGCCGCGGGGAGTACCCAGTCGGGCCATTCTGACCTTCCTGCCGCCCGAAGAAGGGCCTTCGGCACGCCGTAAGATTGTCAGCACCCTGAAAGGCGAATCCTCCCAGGCGGTTTTTGAAACCTGGATGGGAAGCCCGGAAACGGGCTGGAAAACGCTTGTGTCCAGCGCCTACATAGATCGGCTGCCTTCAGGACGGGCCAGCCGGATGGTGGGGGTCTCTTTGGATGTGACCGAAGACCGGAAAATACGTCAGGAGTTGATAGAGGCCAAGAATGCCGCCGAGGCGGCCTCTCAAGCGAAAACCGAGTTCCTCTCGGTGATGAGCCACGAGATCCGCACGCCGCTCAATGCCGTCATCGGATACGCAAGTTTGCTGAAAGATACTACGCCCAGGCCCGATCAAATTGAGTATATTGATGCGTTGCGGGTCGCTTCTGAGAGCCTTTTGTCTTTGATCAATGATATTCTGGACTACAACAAGATTGATGCTGGGATGATCGAACTCGAACAGCACGAGTTGCGCCTGGGGGAACTGATTGAGAACGTCGCCAAGACGCATCTGCACCGGGCTGAGGAGCGACAGGTCCGCTTGAAGATCGTAATAGACCCGCGTTTGCCCGGCAGCGTGATGGCAGATCCGGTGCGGCTGGGACAGGTCCTGAACAACCTGATCAGCAATGCGGTGAAGTTTACTGAAAAAGGCGAGGTCACCATTCGGGCGACCCTGAGCCGGGAGGGACAAGAGGATGTGGGCGTCCAATTTGCCGTCATAGATACAGGCATTGGGATCGACCCCAAGCTGCACGAAAAGGTCTTTGACCGCTTCACGCAGGCCGATTCCACCATCAGCCGGCGCTTTGGGGGTACAGGGCTGGGCCTGTCCATCACCCGGCAGTTGGTCACCCTGATGGGGGGCAAGATCCGGTTGGAAAGCCAGCCGGGCGAAGGGTCTACTTTTTCTTTTGAGTTAAACCTTCCCCGAGGGACAAGCCGGATGGACCCGCCTGACTCCGGCTCGGCGCAAGATGCGCCGACCTTGTCTGCTCGCGAAGACTTGTCAGGTCTGCGGGTCCTGGTGGTCGAGGACAATGCCATCAATCGCAAGATCATGAGTAAGTTTTTGGGCAAATGGAAAGTGAGTGCCCTGGACTTTGCCGAAAACGGCCAAGAAGGCGTGGAAGCCGCGGCGCAGGGGACCTATGACGTGATCCTTATGGATCTACAGATGCCGGTGATGAGTGGGCTGGATGCCGCCCGGGAAATCCGGGCGCGAGGCGACCAAACCCCCATCGTGGCCCTTACCGCCGATGCCATGCCTGATGTTCGGGACCGCATCGTCTCGGCGGGCATGAATGCACTGGCTACCAAGCCTTTCCATCCCCAGACATTGTTCGACCAGCTTGCCGGCTATCTGCCCGATCAGCGCCCTGCCGGGGTATAGGCAGGCCATAGGACAATGACCCGGCAGGCAGCCCGGTCCGCCCCCTCAACCGAAAATTTCGTACCTTTGAAAGGCGGAGATATCCTCTCTGCC
>RFHL01001288.1 GCA_003696875.1 Bacteroidota bacterium
GGGGAACCGCCCACCTGCTACAGGCGGCTTGGCAGCACTACCAACCGGATCAGCCGCTGGAAGCCTGGCTGCGCGATACGCGCAGCCTCGTGATCCACGCCGGCGGCCAAAGTCGCCGCCTGCCCGCCTATGCCCCCGCGGGCAAGATCCTCATGCCCATCCCCGTCTTTCGCTGGGCGCGGGGCCAGCGCCTGCAACAAAACCTGCTGGACCTGCAGCTTCCTCTGCTGGAGCAGGTCATGGAGGCCGCCCCGGCCGGCTACCGTAGCCTCATCGCCAGCGGCGATGTGTTGGTACGCGCCACCGGGGAGCTCCCCGAGCTCCCGGAGGTCGATGTCCTCTGTATGGGCATCTGGATGAAGCCCGAGCAGGTGAGCCACCATGGTGTCTACTTCATGCACCGGCGGCAACCTGATACCCTGGCTTTTACCCTCCAAAAGCCAGGTATCGAACAACTGCGTACCCTGGCCCGGGACTACCTTTTCATGATCGATGTGGGCATCTGGCTGCTGAGCGAAAAGGCGCTCTCGGTCCTGCTGCGCGCCAGTGGCTGGGATGAGAGCCAGCAGGCCTTCGCCGGCGGGACGGCCAGCTACTACGATCTCTACACCGACCTGGGGCAGCGTCTCGGGACCCACCCCATCATTGAGGATCCGGAGGTTAATGCCCTCACCGCCGCGGTGGTGCCCCTGCCCCAGGGTGAATTTTACCACTTTGGGCGCTCACGTGAGCTGGTCGATTCGTCCCTCGCCCTGCAAAACCGCACCCAGGACCAGCGCGAAATTTACCATCGCTACATCAAGCCCAGCCCGGATATTTTTGTCCTCAATAGCCACACCGCCCTGACCTGGCAACCCGAACACCGGCAGATCTGGATCGAAAACAGCCATATCTCCGCCAACTGTCGCCTGCGGCAGCGCCACGTCCTCACGGGTCTGCCCGACAATGACTGGGCCCTGGACGTGCCGGCCGGCACCTGCCTGGACCTGGTTCCGATGGAGGAAGACCGCTGGTGCATCCGGCCCTACGGCTATGA
>RFHL01001289.1 GCA_003696875.1 Bacteroidota bacterium
CGATGTCTTCGAAGTTGTCAATGGGCTTGTTGGAAAACAGCACACAGAGGTAATCGGTCCCCCGGTGGCCCAACTGAAGGGCGGTCTCTTCGCCGGGAATGACAATCTCGGAGTTGGGGATGGGGTTTAGCGGGACCTCATTCATCCCGAAAAAGTTGGAGAACTCCATATTGGCCTGGCGCGGCCAGTGGATGTTGGGTTTGTTGGTGGGATCCACGCTGAAAACGTAGATGTACTCATCGGCCTGCGAATTTACCGCCACCAGCTGAAAGAGGTCACCCACTTTCCAGTCGCTCCGCTCCAGCTCGTAATGGTCATCGGCCCAGCGGGGCACCGCATTTTCGAAGGCCAGCTCACCCGAGGTAGTCGGGATCGGAAAACGGAAGTTGAACTGCCCGCTCAGAGAGACTTCGGTCTCGACGACGACATTGGGGTTGTCCGGCTGGGGTTGGGGGGCGTCACCGAGGTGGAGGGAATAGCCATATTTACAAAACTGGCCGTAGTCGTCATATTTGACCCAGATAAAGCCGCCGTCACCCCACTCGGTACCCCAGGAGTTCATGAGGCGAAAGGCCTGCCGCCCTTCGTCATAGCCTACGACACACATGGCATGACCACCGGTATAACGGGTGTCACCTGCATAGGGGTCCCAATACTCATCGTCGCTGTCCAGCTCGTCAAAGTTGGCGCGCAGCATCATCCCGATGGCGACGGGTTTGTTTTGGGCCAGCATCTGCTTGGTGCGAAACACCTTCATCTCCGGCTCAGCCTCGAAGTCAAAGATGGTCATATAGGTCTCAATCTTGTGATTGCTCGCCTCCTGATCCAGGCTGCTGGGAGGGTTGATGTAGCAGTCTGCGGGATTGAACTTGGCGAAGAGTACATCGCCTTGATTGGCCAGAAAGTCAAAGGCGTCCGAAATCACCGAGCCGTCGCCACAGCCACCTACCTTGATGTTGTTGTAGATGTACATGGCCGAGTAGGCATTGTTGGTGATGTCCTGCCGGTTGGTGTTATTTTGCTGGATAGCCCGCTCAATGGAATAGGCGGCATAGCCGACGGCCCAGCCCACACAGGACCCATTATAGCCCTGGTCGCCGGGGTAGGGAGCATATTTTTCCAGGTTGCGGGAAAGGGGCATTTCCCCAAACTTGGAGCCGCTGCCGTAGGTCGGCAGCGAGCGGTCACGGGCATAGGCCGCGTCGTTGAAATTCAGGCCCTTGGGACGGCCCTGGCCCCAGGCGGGAGCTTGCAGGCCAAACAGCACAGCGAGGAGAAGAAGAATATGTGTACGCATAGATGGGGGGAATTGGATTAGTTGTTTGATCATTCCGACTCAGGTAAAAGCGTAATACCCAATCCGAAAAAAAACGCACCAGAGGTCAAAATATGCGAAAAAGCGGCCCAATTGCCAAAGGACCCTGCATTGAGCGGTGAAAATCCCGCTTTGAGAAGCGGGCGATGGCTTCTGGTGGATGAGGCCTGCGGCCTTTTTTGTATCTTTCGACCATGAAAAAGGTCGCCTATTTGCTGCTGTTGGGGCTGGTCTGGGGCTGCACCCCCCCAGACCCCGGGCAGGCCCGGCTGGAGGCTCAGCGACGGCTCAGCTACCATCCGGACAATCGCTTTCAGAACGCCCTGCGAATCGCCTACTACGACAGCCTGCGGGCGCAGGCTTCGTCCGAGCAGGCGGGGTTTGAATACACCTTCCTGGGGGCCGTGGAGCGCCTGCGGGCCGGTCACTCCCAGGCTGCCGCCGACAGCCTGGCCCTCCTGCGCCGCCGACTGGCGGCGAGTCCAGACTGGCCCGAATCCCAGCGCCAGGCCAATGACCACATGCTCGCCCGCTACGAGGCGCTGGCTTACTTGCGCCTCGGTGAGCAGGAAAATTGTATCATGGACCACGGGGTGGCTTCCTGCATCCTGCCCATCCGGGCCGGGGGGATGCATCACCAACCCGAGGGCTCCCGGGCGGCGGCCCGCCTGTATCGCGAGCTGCTTGATCGGGGTCCGGTCACGTTGGGCGACCGCTGGCTCTATACCATTGCCCAGATGACCCTCGGCAATCTATCGGCTGATGATCCCTGGGCTTTGCCCGATACGGTCTTTGCCGATCCCGGTGGAGCCCCCTTCTTTCGTGATGTGGCCCCCGAGCGGGGACTGGACGTGACCGGCCTGTCGGGTGGGGTTGTCGTGGATGATCTCGATGGAGATGGGTCCTTTGATGTGTTGGTGTCCTCCTGGGGGCCCCGGGATCAGCTGCGGCTTTTTCTGCAAAAAAGCCCGGGGCAGTTTACGGAGCATACTGAGGCCGCTGGCCTCATGGGGGTTACGGGTGGCCTGAATATGGTCCACGCCGACTATGACAACGACGGCCGTCTGGACGTGCTCATCCTGCGCGGAGCTTGGATGGATGCCCAGGGCGAACTCCCCAATACCCTGCTGCGCAACCTGGGCGATGGCCGCTTTGAGGATGTCAGCTGGGCGGCGGGCCTGCGCTCGGCCTTGCCCACACAAACGGCGGTATGGCGTGACTTCGACAACGATGGCTGGCTCGATCTCTTCATCGGCAATGAAACCATGAGCCCGTTGCGGCCGCACCCTTGCGAACTCTTTCTGAACCAGGGGGATGGTACCTTTACCGAAATCGCCCGCTTTGCGGGCGTGGGGGTACTGGGTTTTGTCAAGGCCGTCGCCTCGGCTGACTTCGACCACAATGGCTATCCCGACCTCTTCCTTAGTACGCAGCAAGGCAGTGACCGCTTTTTCTTGAATCAGGGACCTCAGGGAGACCAGCCGGTGGTATTTGAAGAGCGCACCGAGGCCGCCGGCCTCGGCGGCGAGATCTCGTCTTTCCCGGCCTGGGCCTTTGACTATGATCATGATGGCTGGGACGACATCTATGTGTCTGGCTTGCAGATCGGCAAGTATCGGGATGCCCTCGACGACGTGGCGCGTGATCATCTGGGACTTCCCACCGCAGCTGATAAGGCGCGCCTCTGGCGCAACAATGGGGACGGGACCTTCACCGACATGGCCCCAGCCCTGGGGCTGGATGGCGTGATGCTGGCCATGGGCAGCAATTTTGGGGACTTCAACAACGACGGCTGGCTGGACCTCTACCTCGGCACCGGCGAGCCCCGGCTCGACGTGGTGGTGCCCAATCGGGCGTTTTTGAATCTGGAAGGCAAGGCCTTCCGGGAAGTGAGTTTTTCCTCCGGTCTGGGGCACATCCAGAAAGGACATGGCATCAGCTTCGCCGACCTGGATAGCGATGGCGACCAGGACATCTATGCTGTCATGGGTGGGGCCTACGAGGGCGACGTCTACGCCAACGTTCTCTTTGACAACACCTACGATGGCGGCAACCACTGGCTGCGCCTGCGTCTGGAAGGCACGTCCAGCAACCGTGCCGGCATCGGCACGCGGGTCAGGCTGGTCCTGCCCGGCGGGGAGGTGCGGCATTTCACCCTCAACAGCGGCGGGAGCTTCGGGGCTTCCCCACTGGAAGGACATTATGGATTGGGCCAGGCTGCCGTGGTCGACAGCCTGGTGGTGGATTGGCCGGCCGGTGGCCGGGAGGTGTTTCTGGAGGTGAAAGCGGACCAGCGCTACCGCCTGGTGGAGGGGGAAGGAGCGCTCTTGCCCATCAGTGCCAAGCCCCCAGGATAAGGCCCGAGAGGATTATAAACAGGGCTTGATAGCCCGCATCTATCGCCCACAGCCGCAGGCTGTGGCGTTGATACAGGGCATTGATCGCCACAGAAGGTGCTACAAAAAGTACACCTGCAATCAGCCCGTAGTGCAAACCGATTTGCAGGCTCAGGTTCTCTCCATGGGGGGCCATGAGCATGGCCAGTCCCAGCATCATCAGCAGCATCATCACAAAGCTGGATCCAAATATCAGGGGCATATTGCCCTGCTGCAGGTATTCGTCCGAGAAGCCCAACTCACGTTGCCAGGTCTTCCCAAATAAAATCGGGCTGTACCACAGGGCCCCCAGGCCAAAACTCATCAGGGCACAAACGCCCACCGCGAGAAAGTTGGTATGTTCGAAGTGCATAGCGAAAGGAAGTAGGGTGAAAAAAATGGGTGAGCCACCACGGTGGCTCACCCAAGATAAGGAACAGCGTACTTAACTGCTTATGGGAAAATAGGAGGCAGGCTTATTTCGCTTTTTTGGCCGGTTCGGCCGTGGCATTCATAACCCGGGTCTGATGGCGAATGGATTCCTTGTGTACCATCTGCAGGATCTCGGTCAGGATGTCCTTGCTAAGGCCTTTGGGCTGGCCGTAACCCACTCGGTCCTGTAGGATTTCTCCCCAGCGCCCTGATTGGAAGATGGTAATGTTGTTTTCGCGCTTGTAGTGCCCGATTTGCTCGGCGATGACCATCCGCTCGGCCAGGATGTCGATCAGGCGATGATCGATGCGGTCGATCTCCTCCCGCAGCAGCTCCAGTTGGTTGATAAACTGCGGGTCATCCGTACCGGGCTGCCGGTGCACGAGCTGGCTGAGGATTTCGCCGAGGCGGGCAGGGGTAACCTGCTGCCGGGCATCGCTGAGGGCCTTCTCGGGTGTGATGTGGGATTCGATCATAAGGCCGTCGAAGTTGAGGTCCAGCGCTTTTTGCGAGACATCAGCCAGCAACTCACGGCTACCGCAGATGTGGCTCGGGTCACATATGATCGGGATCTGCGGATGGGTGCGGCGCAGCTCAATCGGGATCTCCCAGTGGGGTAGGTTGCGGTAAGGCGAATCACCATGGTAGGAAAAACCCCGGTGGATGCCGGCCATCTTGGTGATGCCGGCCCGATGCAGGCGCTCAAAAGCCCCGATCCAGAGCCCCAGGTCCGGGTTGACCGGATTTTTGACCATAACCGGGATATCCACCCCTTCCAGGGCATCGGCAATTTCCTGCACCGCAAAAGGGTTGACAGTGGTGCGGGCCCCAATCCAGAGGATGTCAATGCCAGTGCGCAGCGCTTCGTAGACATGCTTGACGTTGGCGACTTCTACGCAAACAGGGAGCCCCGTGGCTTCGCCGGCCGCTTTGAGCCACTTGAGGCCTACCGTCCCCACACCTTCGAATGAGTTGGGGCGGGTGCGGGGTTTCCAGATGCCAGCCCGCAGGATGTGGATATCGTGGGCCGCTACCTGCTGACAGGTCGCCATGACTTGCTCCTCGGATTCGGCACTACAGGGGCCCGAGATGTTGACAATGTCGCCGAGGCCCAGACCCCAGTCCCGCATGGGAATGATATTGAGTGTAGACATGATATAGGTTGTTGTTGTGGAAATAACGTGCAAAGGGATGGATAGGTAGAAGATAGATTGTTATCGGGGCGCGCGAATCTGCCCCCCTTCCAGGATCCGACCGATGGCATTGGCCGCTTCCATGAGTTGATGGGTTTGGTCAAATTCGCCGCGGGCGATATGATCGCGAAAGGCCTGCATTTTCTCCAGATAGCTATCCAGCACATCGACCAGATTCTGGTCGTTTTGCTCATAGACCTCCCGCCACATCTGCGGGCTCGACTTGGCGAGCCGCACCGTAGAGGCAAACCCCCCGGAGGCCAGGTTGAAGATGTTGGCTTCGCTTTTTTCCTTTTCCAGCACCGTAAGCGCCAGGACAAAGGAGGTGATATGGGACACATGCGAGACGTAGGCTGCGTGCAGGTCGTGCGCCTCGGCATCCATATAAATCAACCGCATAAACAGGCTCTTGAAGAGGCGCTCCACCCGCCGGATGGCGTGTGGGCTGCTGTGGGCCTGGTCACAGATGATGGCGACCTTGCCCTGAAACAGGTTGTTGACGGCAGCCTTGGGGCCGGAAAATTCCGTCCCGGCCATGGGGTGAGCGATCACGGCCTGCTTGCGGCGCGGATGCGCCGCGATGGCCTCCGCGATGTGAGCCTTGGTCGAGCCCATGTCCACTGCCACCGCGTCGGGGCCCAGATAATCGAGCACCTGCGGAAACAGCTTCAGGATGGCATTGACCGGGACGGCCAGGATGACCAGGTCGGCGATGGTACAGGCTTCTTCCAGGGAAGCCACTTCATCCACAAGCCCTTCGGCTAGGGCGATCTCGCCATGCTCGGGGTGGGCATCCACCCCGATGAGATGATGTGCCAGCCCATTGGCCCGCAGGTCCAGGGCCAGCGAGCCGCCGATCAGGCCGAGTCCAATGATGGCAATATTCATAATCAATCAGCGAATGGCGGGACTAAACAGGAGCGGAGGCCCAGGCTTTGATGCGACCGAGGGCTTCTTCGAGCCGCGTTTCCGGTGTGCAGAGGGATACCCGTACGTAGGCATGCCCGGCTTCGCCAAAGATGCTGCCGGGAGCCAGAAAGACCCGGGCTTCGTCCAGCAATTGCTCGGAGAGCTGTTCGCCATGCGCCATTCCCTCCGGAATCCGGGCCCAGACAAACATGCCCACCTGCTCCCGTTCGTAGCGACAGCCCAGGGTATCCAGCAGCTGCCAGACCAGCTGACGACGCTCGGCATAGACCGCGTTGCGTTCCTGATGCCAGCCATAGCTGTTGCGCAGGGCCTCGGCTGCCGCCAGCTGCAGCGGCAGAAACATGCCCGAATCCATATTGCTGCGGGCTTGCAGGATGGGATTGAGGTAGTCCGGATGTCCGGCCACCATGCCAACGCGCCAACCGGCCATGTTGTGCGACTTGGAGAGAGAATTAAGTTCAATGACCCCTTCCTTGGCTTCCGGATAAGCCAGGAGGCTTTGGGGATGGGGGTTGAGCACCAGGCTGTAGGGGTTGTCGTGGCAGATCAGGATCTGATGTTCCCGGCCAAAGGCAATCAGGCTCTCAAATAGGGCATCGGTGGCGGGGGTACCCGTGGGCATATGGGGATAGTTAACCCACATCAGCTTGACCCGGCTCAGGTCCTGCTGGGCCAGTGCCTCCAGGTCGGGATACCAGCCCTGCTCGGCCCGCAGGGTGTAGGGCCGTACCACCCCGCCGATCAGGCGGGTGACAGAGGCATAGGTGAGGTAGCCCGGATCGGGGACCAGCACCTCGTCACCGGGGTTCAGAAAAGCCATCGAAATATGCATGATGCCTTCCTTGGACCCCATCAGGGGGAGTACCTCGGTTTCGGGATCCAGGCTGACGCCGTAGGTATTGAGGTACCAGTCTGTAAAGGCGGACCGCAGCTGTGGCGCGCCTTTGTAGGGCTGGTAGCCGTGGTTATGCGGCTCCAGGGCCGACTTGACCAGGGCCTTGAGGGTGGGCTCGGAGGGCATCATGTCCGGATTGCCGATGCCAAGATTGATAATGTCCTGACCGGCGGCGATGCGGGTCCGGATCTCTCGCAGCTTCCGGGCAAAGTAGTACTCGGGGACGTTCTGGAGTCGGTCGGCGGTAGGGATGATCATGTGAGGTGAAGATAGACAGGGTGAAAAGGACGATCGAAGGCGTTAGCTCATGCGGGGCTTCTCGCCCCGGGGATATTCGCCCAGCACATGCAGCTCGTTGACCAGGGGCTCAATGGCGGCAAATGCCCGCTGGTACTGGGCGTGGTCGGCATATTCCAGGTCGATATGGAAAAAGTACTCCCACTCCTGTCCCACGATGGGCAGGGACTGGATCTTGGTGAGGTTCATGCCGTGGGCACTCAGGACCAGCAGGATCTGGGACAGGCTGCCTACCTGGTGGGAGAGGTTGAAGCAAAGTGAGGCCTTGTCCGGCTGCAGGGGCAGCCTCTGGGCGGCTTTTTCATCCAGGATGATCAGAAACCGGGTGAAGTTGTGCTTGTTGTCCTCAATGCCGGCGGCCAGCACATCGAGGCCGTAGTGCTCGGCGGCGAGCCGGGAGGCTACGGCGGCGGTGTGGGGCGCCTGTTGCGCCCGGATCCACTCGGCGCTACCTGCGGTGTCGGCA
>RFHL01001290.1 GCA_003696875.1 Bacteroidota bacterium
CCCCTCCTCTCCCTCCTGATTCTCCTGAGCAGCTTGCCGCTGCTGGCCCAGGAAGTCTCCGAAGGCACCCGCCCCTTTATGAAGCGGGAAACCGCCAACTCCCTCTCCGTCGTCGTCCTGGGCCAGCCCAAGAACGTCGAGGCCGTTCTCGACGAGAAAATCCGTACGGCCACCGATGACCGGGGCCGCACCCGCAGCGGCCTGCGCGCCTACGAGGGCGTACGCTATCCCGCGATCTCCGGCTCCCAGATCGACATCTACTACCGCGTCGAGAGAGCCTCCCGGCAGGACGACAGCCACTCCCGCGTCACCCTTTTCCTCGCTGCTGGTAACAACAACTTCATGAACAGCCGCAAGTACCCCCGCGAGATCGGGGCGGCCACCGACATGCTCATGGGCCTGGAGCTCGACGTCATGATCTATGAGATGGGCCTCCTCATCGAGGAACAAAAGAAAGTCATCGAAAAAGAAGTGAAAACCCATGAGCGGCTCGTCCGTGACTCGGTCGATCTGCAAACCCAGCTCGCCGAGACCTTGCAGGCCATCGAAGACAACAAGGTCGCCCGGGCTACCCAGCTCGAGGTCATCAAGCAGCAGGAAGCCCGCCTCCAGGAGTTTGAGGACCGCCTGCGCCAGCTCAACCAGGGCGAGAGGATCTACCCCCAGGAGGAAGACGAAGAGGCCGATAACTACTAGGGACCCGTGGCTAGCCCTGGCCGTCGCTTCATGTATTTGGAGGTCCTTGCAGGCCCGTCGGGGCCGATCTCATTTCTCGCTTCTCGCCTCTTAATCAGGGCACTCCGGCGGCGGGGGGACATGTCCCCCGCCGCCGTCGGGGTCCTCCGGGGTCGCTATCGCTCCGTCCTCCGTCCCGTCGCGGGACTCCGGACCAGGCCCTCCGGCCCCCTAGTGCCCCACCTGTCCAGCGCCGCAGATTGATAGGGCTTTTCCTATCTTCCTCCCATACTTCGATCCCTTCCCCTGCTGCTCGGCCTGATGGCCTGCCAGCCCGCCGCCTGTCCGACACCCTCGCCCGTCCCCTCGATGAGCGCCTGATCCTGCTCATTGCCACCGATGACCGGACCGAGCCGCGCTTTCAGCTCGGCGACGGACCCGAGACCGCCCAGGCCTTTGGCCTGGATGTGGAGGGCCTCGCCCCTGGTGCTGCGGCCACCTTTGACGCCAGCGTCTTTGGGTATCCCCTCGAGTCCCCTGCCAGCCTGCCCTATGGCCCTTTACCGTCCGATTTTCCGCCCCTGCACACACCCTCAAGGCCTTGCTGCACAGTGAGGTGGAGCAGGTGCGGCAAGCCGGTCTGGTCGTGCGCCAGGACATCCGCGAGGTGAGCAGCTACGACACCGAAGGTGGTCGCCGCACCCTTGCCCTCAACGTAGGTTGCGGTGGGGGCATCTTCGACGCCAGCCGGAACCACTTCACCTACGACCCCTCCCCCTACCTGGGCATCTCCTTCCCCCTCGCCAACCGGTAGATCGGTAGCCGCCTACTCAGCAACACCTCGCTTTCCCTCGGCGTTTTTCTCAACAACTTCACCGATCCCGAAGGCAATACCGTCACCGGCCCCATCTTTGGCCGGTCCTGCTTCCTTGGCTTGGGATACAACTTCTTCCGCTTTGTGCGGCCCAAGGCCGGTGTGACGGCCATCGAGCCGCAGGGCAGCTCTGGCATCGGCAATGCCGCCTTCGACGTGGGGGCCATTTCTCTCCAGCCCTTCGTAGGCCTCAGCGCCGAGATCGACCTCTGGCTGGGCCTGCGCGAGAAGCGCTAGGCTGTCCGTGCCGGGAGGAGATACGCGCCTTAGCGGCGCACCTCCACCCGCCGGCTCCGCTGCGCGCTCTCGTGTTGATAGCGCAGGTAGTAGCTGCCTTCCGCCAGCCGTTCCAGCGGGAGGCGCATCTCTTGGCTCGTCACGGGCCACTGGCCGACTGTCTGTCCCAAGGCATTGTGGAGGCTCAGCACCCCCGCCGCTACCGGCAACTGCACCATGACATAGGTCGTCGCTGGATTGGGATAGACGCTCAGGTCCATCTCGTCCGGCTCAAACCTGACGGCCACCACCGCCGAGTAGCTGTACTGCCCATCCAGGTCCACCTGCCGCAGGCGGTAGTAGTTCATCCCCGGGCGTGGGGCTGGATCCTGAAAGGTGTAGTTCCGTACCGATTGGCTGTAGCCTGCCGCCGGCACCTCGCCCAGCGCCATGAAGAGCACCTGATCATGGCTGCGCTCCACCACAAAGTGGCGGGTATTCAGTTCGCTGGCGGTCTGCCAATAGCAGTCCACGGCACTGCCGGTCGCCCAGGCGTCGAAGCTGAGCCAGGTTACCGGGAAACTGCTCACATTGGCGGCGGTGAGGAAGCCCAGGCTGTTGAGCCCGGTCAGGACGACCTCATTGGTGGCGGCATCGCGGCTGCTGTAGCCCAGATGGGTCCAGCTGGTTCCCTGGTCGTCGCTGCCAAAGAGGCTCAGGTCGCTTTCCAGCAGGCTGCCCATTTCGCCGTCGCGGTAGGTAAAGGTCACGGCGGCATTGAGCCCGCTATTGACCGTGGGCAGGACCGCATAGCTACGGCCCAGGCTGCTGCTGGTCCCCACCGCATAGGGCTGGTGGTAGCGCCGGATTTCGGTGAAGCCGAGGTCCAGGCCGGAGGTCAGGGTCAGGCCCAGGTTGCCCGCGTCGAGCGGTACCCCTGCCAGCGGGCTGTCGAAGCGCACCAGGTAGCCGGTACCCGTGGCGGTGACATAGGCATTTTCGTCCTCCCCGCTCAGGTAGCCCGTAAGCCCGAGCTGAAGCTGGTATTGTGTCAGGTCGAGCCAGCCCTGGCTCAGCCGTAACTCCTGCCGTATCTCGGCATCACTACCCAAAGCCACCCAGCCTCCGGTTTTGTCCACTTCCAGGCTGTGCAAGCTGAGCCCCACCGCTCCCCATAGTCCGACCGGCAGGATGCCACGCAGGTGGACGGTGCCCGCGGGGTCGTCATAGGTGCCGCTGACCGCCAGACCCGTGTCATCCAGGACCAGGTGCGTGCCGCCCTGGCTTACCCAGCTTGCCCCGCTGGTGAGGGTGAGGGTCGCCTGCCCCCGGGCCGTTGCCAGGAAGGCCGGCAGCAGGCAGAGCATGATGAGATGAATGCGCATGGGGATCAAGGGTTTTGGGTGGCTTCGAGGGCTTGCAGACGGGTTTCCCACTGCTGTTGCAGGGTGGCCAGCTCCGCTTGCAGGCGGGCGTGCTCGGCCTGGAGGGCCTCATGTTGCGCGGCTAGCTCTTGTACGGCCTTGACCAGCGGCACCGTGAACTCGGCGTAGCGGAGCCCGTACGTGCCACCCTCGGTATGCGGGTAGTCTATCCCGCTGAAGTCATAGCCAGTGGCCTGGGCTGCCGCCTCGACCTCCTGGGCCAGGAAGCCTGAAAATCGCCGCGCCGGGGCTACCGGGACTGGCAGGCTTTTGTGGCCTTCTTCGCTGGCTGGCATATAGGGCTGTCCCAAGGCTGTATGGTCATAGACATAGGTCACCGGGCGCAGCGCCTGGATGAAAGCCAAACCGGCCACGTCCTCGGCTACTTCCCGCTTGACCCGGGCATCGGAGAGGGTGCTCCAGCCTACCGGACCCCCGATGCTGGTGATGCTGGGCCCTCCGATACGGACGGTGTTGGAGCCGCCGGCCCAGGTGCCGATAGCAATGGCGTTATTGACCGTGCCGATCCAGTCTCCCCCGATGAAGATGTTGTTTATCCCATTGGTCAGGCTCTCACCGGCGCGATAGCCCAGGGCCAGGTTATTGCCACCGCTACCGCCCAGCAGGGCCAGGGCACTACGGCCTACGGCCACATTGCCGATACCGGAGGCGGACTGCCGGAGGGCGTTGAAGCCGATGGCGACATTGGCGCCCCCGCCGATGTTATCTTCCAGCGCAAAGTGGCCCAGGGTAACGTTTTTAAATGCGCTGGTCCCGCTGGCCTGGCTGCGGTAGCCCAGGGCGATATTCTCATCCCCGTCCTGGTTTTCAAAGAGGGCCTGGGAACCGACGGCAATGTTCATCCGCCCAGCTCCTGCCGTCTGCCCATTGTTGAACAGGGCCGAGTCTCCAATGGCGATAAGGTGGCCGGTGGTCAGGTTGCGGAAAAGGGCCCGCCGGCCAATGCCGATGTTGGAGACGCCGCTGCTGTTGTAGTAGAGGCTGTTTTCACCCAGGGCGATATTGCCCGAGCCGGTGGTGTTGCTGAAGAGGGCGGCATTGCCGAGGGCGGTGTTGAAAAAGCCGGTGGTATTGTTGTACAGGCTGGCGACGCCGCCGGCGGTATTGTTGTAGCCGGTGGTATTGAAGAACAGGCTGTTTTTACCCAGGCCGACATTGTTGGAGCCGGTGGTACTGTGGGTCATCGCCTGATGCCCCAAGGCGGTGTTGTTGGAGCCGGTGGTGTTGTCGGCTAGGCTGGACGCGCCGAGGGCGGTGTTGTAGGTGCCGGTGGTATTGGTTTGGAGGGAAAAAGCCCCAGTAGCGGTGTTGTCGAAGCCGGTGGTGTTGCTATACAGTGCCCGGTAGCCGGTCGCCGCATTGTTGTAGCCCGAGCTATTGGCGCGGAGGCTCTGGGTGCCCAGGGCCACATTCTGGCTGCCGCCGGTATTGAAGGTGAGGGCTTCCAGCCCGAGAGCCAGGTTATAGCTGCCGGTGGTGTTTTGAAAGAGGGCATTGGTCCCGCCAGCGGTATTGCCGGTGCCGGTGGTGTTGCCCAAGAGCGCATTGGCCCCGATGGCGGTGTTCTGGCTGCCTTGATTGTCCTTCAGGGCGGCTGTCCCGACGGCGGTGTTTTGGCTGCCCGTATTATTGTTGGCCAGCGCTAGGGCTCCCACGGCACTGTTGTCCGTGCCGGAGGTATTGCCCCAGAGGGCGCCATATCCCACTGCGGTATTGTTGTCGGCCTGGTTATAATTCATGGCGATGGTGCCGATGGCGGTATTCTGCCCGCCTGCTTGGTTGTAGCGCAGGGCGTTGGTTCCCAGTGCGGTATTGTTTCCCCCTGATACCAGGTCTTCCATGCTCTGATAGCCGACGGCGGTATTGGAACCCGCGACGGTGGCCTGGTCGGCATTGTTGTAGCCAATCAGAATATTTTGGTTGAAGGAAGGGACTTCCAGCAGGGCGCTGGTGCCGGTTTGATTGAGCCGCATGCGGAAGGCGTTGTATCCCCCGGTGTAAAACTCGATGCGATCGATATCGGGCAGCTCCTCGACCATGACTCGGGTGTCTTGGTCGGCATCGGTCAGGAGGAGGCCATCACGGCGGCCCACGGCGGTCCATCCGCTCCCATCCCAATGCATAAACTGGCCGAGATCGGTGTCATAGACCAGGAGACCCGTAGCCGGGCTGGCGATGGCCTGGCGCTGGAGGCTGGTCAGCCGGGGGACGAGCATCCCCTTGTCGGTAGCCTGGATATCCAGCATGGCGCTGGCATCGGGCTGGCTGCCGTCGGTGTTGATGGCTACGCCTTGGGCGCGGAGGCCGTTGAGGCACAGGCCGAGGAGGGCGAGGAGGAGAACGATCTGTTTCATAAGAATCGGGGTCAAAAAAATTTGTTTCAGGGTTTGCGAGGCCGTTTCTTGGCACAAGGCCTATCGGATGCCACCCGCACCCGGCGGGCTTACGTGGGCCTTTATCCAGCCACATCCGAAGAGGTAAACCCTGGTCGCATTTTTTTTTGAAACTTTTCCGTGACGCCCCGATTCGCCGCTTACGCCCTTGCTACCTGCCTCCTGCTGCTCCGCGCCATGGGACTGCTGGCGCAGCCGGCCTGTGAGCCCGCCATGGACCAGCATGTCGCTACCCAGGCGGCCCTGGCCCGGGGCGATATGGCGGCCCTCTACCCGGCTGCCCAAGCGGCTTATGCCGGCTTTACCGCCTGCGGCTGGGACTCCATGCAGGGCCGTAGCCTCAGCTACATGGCCTACTGGGAGATGAGCCAGGGCGACTACGCCCTGGCCGGGCAGCACTTCCGGCAGGTGATGACGCATTACCAGGCCGCCGGCCTGGACTCGGCTTCCAGCCCCTTCATCGGGGCGCTCAACAACCTGGCGGCCCTCTATGCCCATCAGGACCAGCACGCCGCCGCCCTGGACTTGTTGGAGACTTGCCTGCGGCTGGCCCCCCAAGCCCCTGATCTGGACAGCAGCTACCTGGCCAATATCTACTTCAACGCCGGCGATGCCTGCATCTACCTGGGGGCCTTTGCCCAGGCCGATTCGCTCATCCGGGCGAGTACCCGCATTCTCCAGGCTCACCTGGGGCCCGAACATCCCCGCTTGGTTTTGCCCCTCAGCGGTCTGGGCCGGCTCTACCTCCAGGCCGGGCTGGTGGATGAAGCCGTCCCCTTGCTCCAGGAAGTGGTGGCCCTCCAGACCCAGCACGGAGCCCTCGAAGGCGGCGATGCCCAGGTTTATGCCCGCCTGGGGATGGCCTACCTGCAGCAGGGCCGTCACGAGAAGGCCCTGGACCACTACCGCCTCGCGGCGCGCGCACAGGCCC
>RFHL01001291.1 GCA_003696875.1 Bacteroidota bacterium
GGCAAAACCTGCCCCCGACTGATTCCCCCCTCGTGAACCGCATCATGGCCTGGGCCGCCCAGCGCTTCATCTCGGTGGTGTACTATGGGCTGGTACACAGCCCACAGGACATCGTCCGCGCGGGCGGCTTGTTCGGAGAAGGGGCCTGGCTGGACGTAGACCAGCTGGAGGGAATTGGCCTGGACCATGCCCACATTGCCCAAGAGTCCCGCAAGCTCCTCGCCACCGAGTTGCTCAATCGCCCCGTGGCGGCCCACCTGCTGCCCGACACCTTCACCCTCAACGAGTTGAGGGGCCTGTTTGAGGTGATCCTGGAGCGAAGCATCGACCGGGGCAGCTTTCGCCGGAAAATGCTTAAGCTGGGCATTCTGGTACAAACCGACGAGAAAAAAGACGCCGGCGGGCGTCCGGCCCACCTTTACCGCTTTCAACAGGAGGCCTATACGCACCTGCTGGCGCAGGAAAATCAGTTTGGCTTCTAGGTTTGATCATTGAAAAAGAAGGCGGAAGGACCTAATTACGGGGGCTCTATCCCCCTATTCCTGTAGCCCCCATATGGAGAAAACCCGCATGCGGGCTTACCTAAACTCCCTCTATCATGCCCCGAATACTTTTCCTATTCCTCACCGGGCTGCTCTGCTGGCAGCCCCTCTGGAGCCAGCAGCCCGACACCAGCCTCGAAAGCCGGATTGACCAAATCCTCTCGCAGCTCACGCTACAGGAAAAAGTGGCCCTGTGCCACGCCCAGTCCAAGTTCAGCGTGCGCGGCGTGCCGCGCCTGGGCATCCCCGACCTCTGGATGTCCGACGGGCCGCACGGTGTGCGGGCCGAGATCAACTGGGACAACTGGGGCTACGCCGGCTGGACCAACGACTCCATCACCGCCTTCCCGGCCCTGACCGGGCTGGCCGCCACCTTCAACCCCGACCTCTCCTATCAATATGGGGTGGCAGTGGGGGAAGAGGCCCGTTTCCGCAAAAAAGACGTGCTGCTGGGCCCTGGGGTCAACATCTACCGCACGCCCCTCAACGGGCGTAATTTTGAGTATATGGGCGAAGACCCACACCTGGCCTCGGTGCTGGTCGTACCCTACATCCAGGGCGTACAGCAAAATGGCGTGGCGGCCTGCGTGAAGCACTACGTGCTGAACAATCAGGAAAAATGGCGCGGCCATATCGACGTACAGGTCAGCGACCGGGCGCTGTACGAGATCTACCTGCCCGCCTTCAAGGCGGCAGTGGTGGAAGGCGGCGCCTGGTCCATCATGGGTGCCTACAACCAGTTTCGGGGGCAACACTGCTGCCACCACGACTACCTCCTCAATCAGGTCCTCAAAACCGACTGGGCTTTTGACGGCGTGGTGGTTACCGACTGGGGCGGTGCCCATGACACCCGCGAGGCCGCCCTCTACGGCCTGGACATTGAGATGGGCACCGGTACCAATGGCCTGACCTTCTCTCTGAAAAATGCCTATGACAACTATTTCCTCGCGCTGCCCTTTCAGCAGATGATTGAGGCCGGTGAGATTGACGAATCGGTGGTGGACGAAAAAGCCCGCCGCATCCTGCGGCTGATGTACCGGACCACCCTGGACCGCGACCGGCCTCTGGGACGGATGAACAATCCCGAGCACCTGGCCGTAGCCCGAGCCATCGGGCAGGAGGCCGTCGTTTTGCTCAAAAACGAAGACACTTTTTTTCCACTGGATCCCGAGCGCCCGATGACCC
>RFHL01001292.1 GCA_003696875.1 Bacteroidota bacterium
GAAGGAGGGGGGCATCCTTTTGTGCGGCGAGCCCCAGGAGGTCCAGATTCGAGCGCGGTCCGGCCTTCCCAAGTCCGCTTCCCAAAACGGCGATGCTCCCAAGCCCCCTGTCGAGAGCTGCCTCGTGTGCCAGGCGATCCACACCCTTGGCAAAACCGGAGACGATCCATAGCTCTCCTTTGGGAGCGGACTGCTCGCTCAATTGTCCGACCCAAGCTTGGACGGCCTGTTGGCAGACGCGGTGCGGACGACGGGTCCCGACAATGGCCTCATAAACAGAATTTTGGTTAGGGAAACGATCGCCATAAAGGGCGTAAAAAAGCACCGGAGGGGGATCAAAGATCGTGCGCAAAGGCAGAGGGTAGTCTGCATCCCACCAGGAGACATGTCCGATCCGTCGGGGACGGCCCGGAGGGAGGATGCTCCGATCCCGCCGTTTTTGCATATCCTCGAGCTGAGCCGCAAAGGAGGCAGCCGCATCCAGTTCGAGGCGGGTAAAATGCTGGTTTAAGAAGACCTGAAACCGGCTGCCATCTGCCGGCGGTGGCGCATTTTTCCATCCACCTGTGTGATAAAACGACTGTCGATACGGCAGGGCCGCAAGCATTTTGGCTGTGTGGAAGTCCAGGCTCATGGTTGTGCAAGCTCGCAGCCCGGGCTCCCGCTCAGGCAGGTCTCCAGCTTTTCAATGTTCTGGGCTGCCTGCCTGAAGTTTGGGGTCTTTTCGGCATCTCTGAGGACGCCCTTTTCTTCGAGAAGTTTGAGTTGGTTTTGGATCTCTTCGTATTCCCGTTTTGCATCTGCGAGCCGGCCCATCTCGGCGAGGATGTGCGCCCGCGCAAAGCGGCCGGGGATGTGCTTGTCCTCTTTGGCAAGGAGGCGATCCAGATAGCGGATGGCCCGATCAGGATCACGGTAGCGGTTCGTAGCCTTCCCATACATGAGCCCCAGCTCATAGAGGGCCCGGCCCTCGTCTGGCTCCCGACGCAGCATTTCCTGAAAGAGGAGCACCGCCGCCCGGAAGCGTCGCTCTTCCCAGCCTCGGGCACGGGAGGCATTGGCGTAAC
>RFHL01001293.1 GCA_003696875.1 Bacteroidota bacterium
CTGCATTCCGGCGATGCCGCCCCCCACCACCAGTACGGAACCGATGGGCGATCCCGAATCGTACTGGGCATCCATGGCTCAGTCCTCCTCGTGCCCGGGGCTTACCAGGTTTCCATCTCCATACGCCTATAAAGAAACAAAAGCTGTTTCTGGGTGAGCTCGCCAATGTGTTTGTTAATCCAGCTCAGATCCCCCGTGATGATGGCCGTTTTGGCTTGCGCGCTCAGGTTGTATTCGCTCAACGCCTCCACGCCCGACTCCATGAGAGCGTTCCAAAACCCCTTGTCGTCCGCCGTGCGATTCAAAACGCGCATGACTTCCCGGTGTTCGATGAGCTTGGCCGTGTGGGACTCCACGCTTTCCAGACGCCCCTTGGTCAATTGCTCCAGACGATCCTTGAGCACTTCATGGACCACATTCTTGAATTCATCCTCGGTGAAGGGCTTGGGTAGATAGTCCCGGGCACCTATCTTCATCGCCTCTACGGCGGATGCCACCGAAGAATATCCCGTAATGACAACCACCTCCGTTTCGGGACGATGCCCCTTGACGTGGCGAATCACATCCATGCCGTTCATGTCCGGCAGCTTGAGATCGGCCACCAGCAGGTCGAAAACCTTCTGACCGCACTTTTCCAGCGCGCTCCTGCCCGTCATGGCCCAATCCACGTCGTAGCCTTCTTCGGCCAGGACCATCTGGAGCCCCTTGGCGACGTTGATTTCATCTTCCATCAAAAGGATGTGGGGCCATTCCTCGCCCCGCTTTCTGCTGATCGCTTGTGCGGCGTTCATGACTCCTCCTTCCGCTCGGCAGCCCGGTTTTTGCCGGCCTTTTCGTTCTGCGGATCTGAGAGGCAGGTTCCGTGCCAGGAGCGGATCAGCAGCGCGGTCGCCGCAAGCCTTCATAACAGGCTTAAATACTGATATCTTTTCTGCTTCCTGCCAAACTTCGCTGGGGTCGGCGGAAATCGGATGGTATGAAAAAATATACGCCCCAAGGGCTTGCAAGCATCAAGACCCTTACGGCAACAAGACAATTCAATGCGTATGGATTCTTATACGCTCTTGCAGACTCTATTTTCTTGGTGAGGCGATGCCATGCCTTTTCATCAGCGTCGAAAAATTGGGCCTTTTCATCCCGACCGCTTGCGCCGCTTTGGAGATATTGCCCCCGTGTTCTTCGAGGGCCTTGAGGAGGAAGAGCTTTTCTATGCGGGCGTAGTTCTCTTCCAAGAGTCTCCTTTTGAACGCTTTGAGCTCTTCTAGTGTTCGCGGTATGGAATTGGAGGACCACCGGCATTGGGTTTCAAGGCGATCCAGGATGGTGAACAGATCCACCATGGGACTGTCGGTCATGATGACGAGTCTTTCCACCGTGTTCTTGAGCTGCCTGACGTTCCCCGGCCAGGAATAATCCACGAGGGCTTCCAGGGCTTCCTCCGTGAAACCCTGAA
>RFHL01001294.1 GCA_003696875.1 Bacteroidota bacterium
CGTGAGATGCTTCGCTTCGCTCAGCATGGCAATCATCGATTGGAGCCATTCAAAGCGATTTTTATCCAAAACTCACGTTAAATATATTACACAAATAAACATCATATTGAGCAACTGTTTAAACAGATATAAGAGGGGAGGCTATAGGCTCCCCAACCGCAGGGGAGAGGGGCTGATGGATTCCGGTCAACCGATGCTTTATCCAAAGGTTTTACCATCTTTGGCAACGACTTGAATCACCCTATGCGCCCCATGCTCTGGATGTTCCTTTTCCTCCTGCTCGGCTATGCCGGTATCTGTCTCATCATGTATCTGGGGCAGGAAGTCATGATCTTTCCCACCGGGACCCTCCCCGAGGAGTATGCCTTTTCCATTGACGGCCCGTACGAGGAAGTCTGGCTCGACCGGCCTGACGGCCGGGTGCATGGCCTGTACCTGCGCGCGCCGCAGGCGCGCGGGGCGGTCCTTTACTTTCACGGCAATGGTGGCCACCTCGCCGAGTGGGCCGAGGTCGCCGCACCCTTTCATGCCCGGAGCCTGGACGTCTTTATGATCGACTATCGCGGCTACGGCAAGAGCCGGGGCCGCCGCTCACAGGCGACCATGCTCGCCGATGCCCTTGCGGCCTATGACTGGCTGGCGGAGCGCTGGGTCGCGAGCGATATCCGCCTGTATGGCCGCTCCCTGGGGAGTGGCTTCGCCGCCTACGTGGCGGCCGAGCGGCCGGCCCGGCATCTGCTGCTGGAGACGCCCTACTATGCCCTCGCCGACGTGGCGGCAGGCCGATTTCCCTGGCTGCCGGTGCGGCCGCTGATGCGTTTTCCCATGCCCAGCCACCGCTGGCTGGAGGCGGTCGATTGCCCTATCCGCTGGATCCACGGTGATCGCGATGAGGTGATCCCTGTAGCTCATGCCCGGCGCTTGCGGGCCCTGCTGCCCGCAGGGACCTATGTCGAGGTCCCCGGGGGACATCACAACGACCTCGCGACCTACCCCGCCTTTGCCCCCTGGCTGGAGGCCGGCCTGAAGTGAGGGCATCGTCTGCC
>RFHL01001295.1 GCA_003696875.1 Bacteroidota bacterium
ATTACGAGGCCATCTTTCGCTTTGTCTACAAGCGGGTAGCCGAAGAAGACCTCACCGCCGACCTGACCGCCCAGGTTTTTGAAAAAGCCATGCTCAACCTGAAGCGCTATCGTTTCCAGGGGGTGCCCTTCTCCGCTTGGCTCTACCGCATCGCCATCAACGAGGTCAACCAGCACTTCCGCCGCAGCCAGCGGCAGCGCGTCATCAGCATGGAGCGGGTACAGGTTGGGGAGCTGTTCGAGGAAATGGAGGAAAGGGATGACGAAAGCAACCTGCGGCGCATGCTTGGGGTCATCCAGGAACTGAAGCCAGAAGAGGTACAGTTTATCGAATTGCGCTTTTTCGAAGGCATGCCCTTCCGGGAGATTGCCGCCATCTACCACATCACCGAAAACAACGCCAAGGTGCGCATGCACCGGCTCCTGCAAAAACTCAAGCAACGTATGCAAGCCGGTCGACCCCCCGCCTGAGGGGGGACCGGAGGAGGATACCCACATGTCAAAATACAAGATTCATATTGACCCACCTGTACCCGACCCCCACATGGTCGCGCGACACCGCGACTTTGATTCCCTCTACGACCAGTATCAGGTCACGGCCCGCTTCGAATTCTGGCGGCGCCTGTACCGCAACCCCCGCTTTTTTGCGGGTCTGGTAGCGGTGGTGGCCGTCGCCTATCTGGTCTTTGAGGCGGCTAGCCCAGACCCGGCGCTGCCCGATCTGCGGCCGGTGCCTGGCCCGGCCTGGGAGGTGGCGGCGGTTCCCGCCGCTGGCATGACCCTGGCCGATGACAGCCTGCGGATCACCGTCCCGCCGACGGCGTTTGAGACGCTGGATGGCGTCCCGATTGAGGAGCCGGTATCTCTGCGCTACCGGCGACTGCCGGGGCCGCCAGCCTACCTGGCCAGTGGCTTGGACTTTGGGCCTGAGGCTGGGCTCGAGACCCCTTATACCAGCCTCGGCCTGGTCGAGTTGGCGGCTTTTAGCGATAGCCAGCAGGTTCGCCTACGCACCGGGATCGAGATTTCGGTCACCATGCTTACGCC
>RFHL01001296.1 GCA_003696875.1 Bacteroidota bacterium
CTATGGCAAGGCCGAGGCCGAGGCCAAGGCCCGCCACACCCTGCCCCGGCAGGGTAGCAACCGCAACGGACTTTCGTCCTGGTTGCGCTTTGGGTACTACTATCTCGACTACCTCATCGGGCAGTGGATCGTCCACTTTCGCTACAGCCGCCGCGGGGTGGTCGTCCTCTATGACCGCTACTATTTCGACTTTATCGTCGATGGCCGCCGCAGCAACCTCGCCGTCTCGCCGGCGATTGTCCGGGCGCTGTACGCCCTGATTCGCGCCCCCCGGCTCAATTTTTTGCTCTATGCCAAGCCGTCTCGCATCCTGGCCCGCAAGCAGGAGCTCGACGCCGACACCATCCGCGAACTGACCCTCAATTACAAGGCGCTCTTTGCTCAACTGCAAAGTCGCCGCGGGCCAGCCACTTATCTGGCCATTGACAACCATGTTCTGGAGGAAACCCTCGCCGCCATGGAAGAAGCCTTTATCGAAATCGCCTAGTTATGCTCCGACACCTGCTGCTGCGATTTGGTCGCAAGAAAGATCCGGCATTTGCGCTGGCGCCCGAACTCACGGGCGGTTACCTCCTGGCCTTCGCGGCGGAGCGCGGACTCGCCTGGCTGCGCAGCAGTAGGCTGCTGCTACGGGGGTACCGGCCACGCCTGCTCTTTCTGGGCAGACGGGTGCGCCTCTCGGGCCTGCGCTGGCTGCAGTTGGGCCGGGGTGTGCAGATCCATGAGGGTGTGAGCATCAAAGCCTTCGGGCGAAAGGGTCTCCACATCGGGGCCTACAGCACCATCGGCGCCTATAGCCGGCTGCACGTCTCCTACGGGCTGGAGCCCGGGGAGGGCATCCACATCGGTGAGCAGGTCGGGATCGGCGAATTTGCCCACCTCGGCGGTGGAGGCGGCCTGGAGATTGGCGATGGCTGCATCATCGGTCCTTACCTGAGCTGCCATCCCGAAAACCACCGCTTTGACGATCTCGAACAGCCTATCCGCCGGCAGGGTGTAAGCCGGCAAGGCATCCGGATCGGCCCTGGCTGCTGGATCGGGGCCAAGGTTACCATCCTGGACGGCGTCGAGATCGGGCCGGGCTGCGTGATCGCTGCCGGCGCCGTCGTGACCCAATCCATGCCCGCCCACAGCATCATAGGTGGTGTCCCCGCCAAGGTGATTCGAAGCCGTATTCCTACCCCGCTTACGACCGTTTGACCCTTTTTCCTTTCCCCATGCATACGCCCACGCTCCTCCTTACCGCCTACGCCGTAGACCCCTACAAGGGCTCAGAAAACGGCATGGGCTGGCAGTTTATCCGGCAGGCGGCCAAAGGCTACCGGGTGATCGCCATCACCCGCGAAAACAACCTGCCTGCCATTGAGCGCTATCTAAGAGAACATGATGTCCCCGAGGCCGCCCATATCCAGTGGGTGGGCTATGACCTGCCCCGCTGGGCCCGCTGGTGGAAGCGCGGCAACATCGGGGCCATGCCCTACTACGTACTGTGGCAGCGAACCTTGCCCGCCTTTATCCGGCGACAGCGGTGGTCTTTTGACCTCGTCCACAACCTCAACTTTCACAACGACTGGTCGCCCACCTGGCTCTGGCAGCTGGGCAAACCGCTGGTTTGGGGGCCGATCGGGCATCACCCCCTGATTCCGACCCCTTTTCTGCGACCCGTCTACGGCTGGAAGCCCTGGCTGGCCGACCGCGGCCGCTGGTTGGTTAAGCAGCTCTTCTGGCGCAGCCCGGCGCTGCGTCGCTCGGCGCAGCGCGCCGATCTGGTCCTGGCCATGAACCACAGCGTGGCGCCCGTCCTTCCCGCCCAGCCCCGCTGGCTGGAGGTCTTCCCTTCGGCCGGCAGCATGTCTCCGGGCCCCCTCGCCACCAAAACCGCCAACGAGCGCTTTGAGGTCCTGTCCGTGGGGCGCTTTGTGCCCCTGAAAGGCTTTGATATAACGGTGCGCAGCTTCGCCGCCTTTCGGGCGGCGCTGCCCGAGGCCGAGCGAGCCCGGGTGCGTCTCACCCTGATCGGAAAAGGGCCCAGCCAGCCCCTATTGGAACGCCTGGGGCAGGAGTTGGGATTGGGCGAAAGCCTGCGCTTCATCTCCTGGATTCCGCATCAGGAGTTGCTAAACCTGTACCGAGAAGCCGACCTCTTTTTCTTCCCCTCCCACGAAGGTGCGGGCATGGTGGTTCCCGAGGCCCTGTCCTACGGCCTGCCGGTGCTGAGCCTGGACAATTGCGGTCCGGGGGAATTTATCACCCCCACATGTGGGCGCAGCGTGCCCTATGGTCCCTATGACGAGACCGTGGCTGCCTTTGCGGCCCGGCTATCCGAGCTGTATAGCGATCCAGCCCTGCGCGAGACCCTGTCGGCTGGTGCCCGGGATCGCTTTGACCAGTGGTTTGACTGGGACACCAAAGGCGCCCTGCTGCGGCAATGGTACCACAGCCTGCTGCCGGTAGAAGAACCTCTTTTTTCCATTCCTAACTAAGCCGACCGCATGTCCGCCCCTCGTATCCTCGCCGCCCATCTCTGGGACAACTACAGCGGCAGTCCCCGGGTCTTTGCCCAGGCCCTGACGGCCCTGGCCGAAGAGAGAGCTGATATTCAGCTCTTTACCAGTGATACCGAAGGTTTCCTGAATGCGGGTCCCTGGACCCGGCGGGTGGTTCCCTACCGCTGGGTGGCCAGTCGCTGGGGCCGGCTGGGCCGCTACCTCTGGAGTCAGCTATACCTGATGGTCGCCGTATGGCGGGCCCGCAAAGGCGCAGACCTCGTCTACGTCAATACCCTGCTGCCCTTTGGGGCGGCACTCGCCGGCAAGCTTGCCGGCCTGCGGGTGGTGTACCACCTGCACGAAACCCACGTGGAGCCCGCCAGCCTGCACGGCCTGCTGACCGGGGTGGTTCGCCGCTGCGCTGACGAAGTCGCCTATGTCTCGGACTACCTGGCCCGGGTGCTGCCTTTCCCGGGCGTACCTGCCCGGATCATCCCCAATGCCCTGCCGGCTGAGTATGTATCGCCCGGCGAGCGGCTGCCGGCACTGTATCGCTTTGAGGGGCTGATGGTGGCTTCGCTCAAGGCCGAAAAGGGCTTGCCCGCCTTTGCGCAGCTGGCGACAGACCTGCCCGACCTCCACTTCACCCTGATCGTGGGGGCGGGGGCAGCAGAGCTGGAGGCCTTTTGGCGGGACCTGCCCCGCCCGGGCAACCTGACCCTGCTGCCCGCTCAAAAGCGGGTCAAGGCATACTATCAGCGGGCCCATCTGCTGCTGAACCTCTCCGACCCGGAGCGCCTGCCGGAGACTTTTGGGATGACCATCCTCGAAGGGATGGCCTGCGGGCTGCCGGCCATCGTGCCGCCTACCGGCGGGCCGGCCGAGCTGGTGCGGGAGGGGGTCGAGGGCTATCAGGTAGACAGCCGGGATCGCGCCGC
>RFHL01000009.1 GCA_003696875.1 Bacteroidota bacterium
CAATGGAGGGTGCAAGGAGGTGACCTGGGGCCTACCTTGTCGTTGCTAACCGCTACGAGATATGAAACGCACCGTTCACACCTCCGCCCCCGCCTCTACCAACAACCTCTACCGGTGTATGCAGTCCCGCCGCTCCCATGGCATGGGGTACTGGCTGCGGCTGCTTCTGCAGCCTAAGCCGCGTCAGCCTCAGGCGATGTCGTAGGGCAGAAATACAAACTGCTGCACCTCGGGCGTAAGTACAAAAATGCATGCCCGCTCCCGCGGGTCATCAAAGGCGGCCTGAAACTCTCCCAGGTGCTCGCGCGTGACCAGGTCACGCTTGACAAAATCCTCCAGAATGGTGGCCTGAAAAAACCAGTTGAGCGAGATTTCATCCCGGTCAAAAATCATCCGGCCGAAATCCACCGGCTCCTGGGTCACTACAAAAACCGGATAATCGGAAATGCCCTCGTCGATCACCCGCTCGGCGATCAACTTCAGGTCGGCCCCGACCTGGGCTACGTCGTTGCGCACCGACTCGAGCACAATATCTTCCATATGAAATCAGGTTGTATGCAAACAGGCCGCGAAAGTACAGCTTTCCGGGCTGCCAATCAAGGGGTTACCCTCATGGGCTGGATGTGCATACTCTATTGACTAGCCTCGGCCCAGATCGTCGCCAAATGGACGATGGTCTCCGAGGCTTTTTCCATATCCTGTACCGACACCCACTCCTGCTTGGAGTGAAAAGCGTGCTCACCGGCAAAGATGTTGGGACAAGGGAGTCCCATGAAGGACAGACGCGAGCCATCGGTCCCGCCGCGGATGCGGCGCTTGAGGGGCTCAATCCCCGCCCGCCGAATGGCGGCCTCGGCGTGGGCGACCACTTCGGGATATTGGTCCAGGACTTCCTTCATGTTGCGGTATTGCTCCTGCACCTCCACGCGCCCCCGGGCTCCGGGCCAGTCGGCCAGCACGGCGGCGAGCAACTCTTCCAGATAGGCGGCTTGCCCGGCCAGTTTTTCGGTCTGAAAATCCCGTAGGATAAAGGTCACGCGTGTTTCCTCCACATTGCCGCGCATCTCCACCGGATGCACAAAGCCTTCCGTCCCCTCGGTGGTTTCGGGCGAAAGCCGGTCTTTGGGCAGGCGGTTCAAAAAGTCGGCGGCAACCTTCATCGCGCTCACCAGCCGCCCTTTGGCAAAGCCGGGGTGTGCACTGATGCCTTCGATGATCACAGTGGCTGCATCGGCCGAGAAGGTCTCATCCTCCAGCGACCCCAGGGCCTCCCCGTCGATGGTGTAGCCAAAATCAGCGCCCAGTTTGTCCATATCCACCTTATCCACGCCGCGGCCGATCTCCTCGTCGGGGGTGAAAAGGATGCGGATTTTGCCATGCGGGATCTCCGGATGTGCCACCAAATGCGCCACCGCATCCATGATGGCGGCGAGGCCGGCCTTGTTGTCGGCCCCGAGTAGGGTGGTACCACTGGCTGTGATGATGTCGTGGCCATGCTGACGCGCCAGGTCCGGATGCTCGGCCTCGCGGATCACCACCCGGGGATCGTCGGGCAAGACCAGATCGCGGCCGTCATAGGCCGTATGGACGAGCGGCTTGACGCCCGTGCCGCTGGCATCAGGAGAGGTATCCATGTGGGAACAAAAGCAGATCACTGGCACCGCATGATCCACGGTCGCGGGCAGGGTGGCATAGACGTAGCCATACCCATCCATATGGGCATCGGAGAGGCCCAGGGCGAGCAGTTCCTCCACCAAAACCCGGCCCAGGTCTTTTTGCTTCTCAGTGGAGGGGCAGGTGGGCGAGGCAGGATCAGACTGGGTATCGATGGCAACGTAACGGAGCAGACGATCTTTTACGGTGGATGGCATGGGGATCGGATTGAAAACAGCTGGAAAATGGGACGGATGGGACTTGCCTACCCGGCAGAAGCCCATAAATTAGAAGCTATGGGCTCATTCTCCTAAGAAAAGTCCATTTTTTTCGGCCATTCTCCCCGCCTTTACCCCTGCGGTTATAGAACCAGGCCCCTCCCGGGAAAAAGGCATTTTTTTTGCCCCTGAGCGTTTACCTTTGTGAAACTGTCAACACCTATATCTGAAGCCATGAAGGAAGATTACTCGGAGATGATCCGGGAAATCAGATCCGGAAACCGGGAACCGCTGCACACGCTTTATGTGGCGCACCGGCAATCTTTTGTTGAGTGGGCAGGGGCCAAGTTTCGCTGCGGAGAAGAAGAGGCACGGGATATTTTCCAGGAGGTCATGCTGATCTTTTACGAAAATGTGACGGGCGGCAAAATTGAGCAGCTGCGCAGCCACATTCGGACCTACCTCTTCGGCATTGGCCGGCTGCTGATCCTGCAGCATTTTCGCAAGGCCGGCCGGGAGACGGATTGGCCTGGAGGAGAGGAGGGGATGGAACAACTGCCCGACGAGGTGCAGGTGGGGGAGCATATGGAGCTCAGCGAAAGACAGGAAATCCTGCGCCGGGCCATCCACCACCTGGGCGATAAATGCCGGCAGTTGCTGACGCTCTTTTACTACCACCGATATCCCACTGAAGCCATTATGCAGGCCCTTTCTTACAAAAACCCCGACGTGGTCAAGAGCCAGAAGGTACGGTGCATGAAAAGCCTGCGGGAAATCATTTCGAACCAGTTTGATCTGGACACCCTTTAGATTCTTTTCGCCTACCGGCAGGGCCTTTCCCCATTCAAATGTGCTCTGCCCTTATCCCTGACGATATGAAACCTTGGGAAGCATCAGCCCAGGTGTTGATGGATAAAAAGCTGCTCGGAACCCTTGATGCTGGGGATGCGGCCCAATTTGAGGCCGCCCTGCAAGACCCCGACTTCCGAGAGGAGTGGGACCTGCGCCTCGACCTCCATCAGGCTTTCCTGGCCGAAGGCCGGGCGCAGGTACTGGCTGAATTCCGGGCCCTTGAAGCAGCGCATTTCCCCAGCGCCAAAGTCGTTTCTATGGCCTGGCTACGCCGGCCCGCCGTCTGGGCGGCGGCGGCAGTGGTACTCCTGTTGGCCGTATTCAGCCTTATCCGCTTTACGGGCCAAGCCGTCGAGCCGGAGGCCCTGTATGCGGCTCATTTCCAGCCCTATCCCAATACGGTGGTGGTCATCCCCCGCGACCAGGGCACCCTGTCCGACCCGCTGGCCCAGGCCATGGATGCCTACCAGCGGGCAGACTATCCCACGGCGATCGCCATGCTTGACACCCTGAGCGGGGCCGCCGAGCGGCCCGACCTGCAATTTTACCGCAGCCTGTCGCTCCTTGCCACCGGCCGCACCGCCGAAGCCATCCCGGCCTTTGAGGCGCTGGTCGAGGCCCCAACTCATGCGTTCTCCCGGGAATCCCGCTGGTACCTCGCTCTCGCTTTTCTCCGGAATGCCCAAGTCGACCAGGCCCGGCCCCTCCTGCGAGACCTTGCAGCGCAGGATGACAACCCCAACCAGGCCGGAGCCAGGGCCATCCTGGAGGCGGTGGACTAATTGCTCCAGGCATCACTC
>RFHL01001297.1 GCA_003696875.1 Bacteroidota bacterium
CCCCCACCCTTCCCATTGTCATCCCCGCCACCGAGGAAACCCGGGCCCGTCTGCTGGCCCGCTTTGGGGAAGCCGAAAGCCAGGGAGGCCTTTCGGCTTCCACCCTCAACACCTACCGGGCCTGCTCCCTTCAGTTTTACTTTCGCTATATCGCCGGCCTCAAGGAGGCCGATGAGGTGGAGGAAAGCATCGCCGGGGCTACCTTTGGACAGGTGATCCACCTTACCCTCGAGAAGCTGTACCGGCCCTTCCTGGGCAAAACCCTTACCGAGGATCACTTCCGGATCATGGAGGGCCGCTATCCTCAGGTTCTGGAGGAAGCCCTGGCTGAGCTGGGGGTCGCCGAGGACACCCTTGCCCGGGGCAAAAACCTCCTGCTGAAAGAGGCCATCCTGGCCCTGGGGGGGCGCTTTTTCCGGGAAGAAGCCCGGGGGGGAGCCTACCGTCTGGAGGATCTGGAAAACCACACGGACTATTGGGCCAGTCTGCAGGTGGGTAGCTACCGGCTGCGCCTCCGGGGCACCTTTGACCGCATCGATGCCCATCCTGACGGAGCCTGGACCCGGATTGTGGATTACAAAACGGGCTCCCTGGACATCAGAAACCCCTCCATCGAAGACCTCATGCAGGCCGGGCATACACACAAAGAAGTGTTTCAGGGCTATGTGTACGCCTGGCTCTTCCGGCAGCGTTACCCTGGGCAAGCGGTGCAAGTTGCCTTTTATCCTTTTCGTGAGTTGGGCAAAGGGATGAATTACCTGGGTCCCAAGGACAATCCCAACCTCGCCCCTGAGGTTATCGACCAATTTGGCGAAGCGCTCTCGCAGCTACTTTCCCGCCTGCTCCACGAAGATTACGTGCAGACGGACGAGCTCAAAATCTGCGCATATTGCCCGTATCGGCGCATTTGTAGCCGATAACCCCCCCGTCCCCCCAAGCGGAGCCGCGCGGGAGCAGCTCCTGCTTCTTATTTGACCGTTGGGGGGGAGCTTGAATCCATCGCCTCTATTCCTTCCACCTTCCTTTTTACCTGCAATCCTATTTATCATGGCCATTTTCCAGTCCGAACACGCCCCAGAGCCCGTAGGTCCCTATCCCCACGCCCGCCGGGTGGGCAATCTGCTATTTTTATCGGGGGTGGGTCCCCGGGAGCGGGGGGTCGAGGGCGTCCCCGGCGTCGAACTCGACGCCGAGGGCAAGGTGCTGTCTTACGACTTTGAGCGGCAATGTCACGCCGTCTTTCTGAACGTGCGCCACGTCCTGGAGGCCTCTGGCGCCAGCTGGGAACAGCTGGTAGACGTCACGGTCTTTCTGACCGATATGAAGCGGGATTTCCCCACCTTCAACCGCCTGTACCAGGAATACTTTCCCGACCCCGCCACCCGCCCCTGCCGTACCACCCTGGGCATCACGGCCCTACCGACCCCGATTGCCATTGAGCTCAAGGTTATGGCCGTCATGGAGTAAGGGGAGAGGTTCCCGATTCTCGGGATTTCACTTCGTTCAACAGAGGTCAGATGAGAGACCAGGACAAATATGATCTGTGCGGGTGTAGGTCCATTTGCCATGGCAAAAAAATGCTGGCGCTTGGACATGCTTCCTGATACATCGGGACATTTTCCCGATGGCTGAGCTAGCCGAGGCCCCCAAAAATGAAATCCGACCTACACCCGCCCGAACTCGGTCAGCCTTCGCAAGGCTGACAGGGAAGTTTGGATTTCTTGGGGATAACAGGGGGCCCCCTTCCTGGTGAAGGGGCCCCTTGCCGGCTATGATCCTCTGCGCAAGGGCTTTTCTTTCCCGGCGGCAGATTGTATCTTCGTGCTATGAAAACCCTGTCGCTCCGGTCCGCATGGCGGACCCTTCCCCTGCTCCTGATGGCCCTGCTGCCCCTGCAATCTGGCTGGGCGCTGGGTCCAGCACCCAGCCCGCAACCTGACTACTGCGAGCTGTCCGGGGCTGTCTACGTCGTGCAGACGGCCGCCTTTGCCGACTACCGGGTCTTTGTGTATGATGTCGAGGGCCTGGCCGATATGGTGATCTTCAAGGAAAACGCCGAGTTTCTCGCCCAGGCTCCCGGACATTGGTTTTTTACGGATGTACAGGCCTTTGCGGATTTCACCATTTACCTGGAGCAGACGGAGAGCTTCGCCGATTTTGGTATCGCTTTCACGCCCTTCTCCACCGCTGCTGGTTGTACCCGGCAGTAAGGCGGCCAACCGGCCATACCAGACGGGGCCGGTTGCGCGTTTTTACTCATATCCTTCCGAACTTCTCCCTCCAACGCACTTGCCTATCGTAACCAAGCCTTACTCCTATATCTGACGATAGACCGAAGTTCGTGAAAACCGACTACATCTCTCTTAGTATCATGGCGGAGGCCTCACAGCATGAGGTCTTGACTGCCCTGCTCGCCGAGGCGGGCTTTGAGGCCTTCGAATCCGAAGGCGACCGGCTGGTCGCCTATCAAGCCGCCCACACCTACACCTCCGAACAGGTAGATCAGGTGCTGAGCTGGTTGCCCGATGGCCCTCCGGCCTATGAGACTGCCCACATCCCGGCGGTCAACTGGAACGCCAGATGGGAGGCCGACTTCCAGCCGGTGGTGGTGGATCAATTTTGCCAGATCGTTCCCTCCTTCCATACACCGGCCCCTGGCATCGCCTATACCATCCTGATCGACCCCAAGATGTCCTTTGGGACCGGCCACCATGAGACCACGCGCCTCATGGTGCGGCAGCTCGCCGAGCTGGAGGTACGCGGCAAGCAGGTTCTCGACATGGGTTGTGGTACTGGTATCCTGGGCATTCTGGCCGCCAAGATGGGCGCCCGCTCAGTCCTGGGCATCGATATCGATGCCTGGAGCTCCGAAAACAGCCTCGAAAACATCAGCCGCAACGAGGTGACGGGCATGGAGGTCCGGCAGGGGGATGTCACCGCCATCCCCGATCTGCGTTACGATCTGATCCTGGCCAACATCAACCGCAACGTGCTGCTGAACGACATGACCCATTATGCCAAGCACCTGTCGGAGGAGGGTATTTTGGTGATCAGTGGTTTTTATGAATGGGACCGGGAGGTCCTGGAGGAAGCCGCCCATCAGGCCGGGCTGCGTCCTGGCCTGTGTCTGGCCGAGGGAGACTGGCGCTCCCTGCGCCTGGATCGGGCCTGAGGTTTCCTTCACCAGCCGTGCTTTTTTTCTTTACCATTTTGTTCGCTCCATGCAAATGAAAACTACGACCTTGAAGCTAGGGATTTTGATAAGCCTGTGCGGCCTTTGGCTGCCAGGCATCAGCCAGGGGGTAAACTTCTTTTCCACCGAACCCGCGGTCTTCATCCAAGAATTTACCAACGTTCTGAATCAGACCCGCAATGAACGGGGGCAAGCCGCAGCGACGGCCTTTCAACCCTTTTGGAACAGTGCCGACCTGAGTGACGATCAGAAAAACCGGATCATCACCCAGGTCAATATCATGGTGAGCAAGCGCTACCGGACCGTCCCGGACCTGGCCAACTACGCCCTCGTGGCAGCGGCCCTCGGCAGCGGCACCGCCGAGGTAGACATCCCCCTGCTCGACTTCCTGAATGTGTCGATGGAAGCCATTGTCAACCTAAAACCCGAACAGGTAGGCAAATACCTGCGGGTACTGGAGGGCTATGTACCCTCGGGTTATCCCGTCAAGCGCGAGCGCTTTTTCTGGTGGGCCTCCCAGACCAGTCCCCGGCTGATCTACCTTACGCTCGAAGACCACGAAGGCAGCTATGCCGCCCCGGTGGTTCGCTTTTCACAGACTGATCTCAAGTATGCTTCCAGCCGCTACGGGGACAGCACCCTGATCCGCGATACACGGGGGGATTTTCATCTCCTCTCGATGACCTTTGTGGGAACCGGGGGCCGGGTCGACTGGACCAAGGTCAATCTGGACCCGGAGGCCGTCTACTGCGAGTTCAAGGACTACGACCTCAACCTGAACTACGGCCTGGTCGAGGTGGATACTGCCACCTTTTACTACAAGGGCCTCATCGACCGTCCTCTGGTGGGCCGCTTTGAGGACCGCAACTCCGGTTACAAAAACATCAACCGCGCCAATTACCCCTACTTCAAGAGCCATGAAGGGGGCGTCGTAATCGAAAACTTCATTCCCAACGTGCGCTATGAGGGCGGCTTCTCCCTCCGCGGGGTGCGGCGGGTGGGAACCTCCTACGACCTCCTCACCTCGCCCAGCGAGGCGGGACAGGCCTATTTCAATGCCGAGGCGGAATCGCCCTGGTACCGGACCCATTCCCCCCGGGAATTTGCCATGGCCGAGCTCAAGGACGACCGCCTGGACGAGGAAGGCTGGGAAACGGAGGCCAACGAAGAGGCCGAATTTGAGGCCGAGGACGAATACTGGCCCGACGACTTTGCCGGCTGGGACGCCGTCGAGACCTGGACCGAGGCCGATGCCGAATCGTTTGACGAATCCTTTGGGCCGATGACCGAACACATCAAAGCCGCCCTGGAGATCCAGCGCGGGGGGCGCACCGTGATGCGCCTGCTCGGCGAGGCTTTCGTGCTGGACCTGGAGAAGATGGTCTCCAAAGACAATGAGGCCATCATTTACCCCTCCGAAGAGGACAGCATCTACCACCCTGCCATGGACATGCTATACCTGGCCAAGGACTCGACCGTAACCCTCAAGAAGCCCAAGCGCAGCAACTTCAAGAGCGTCCCGTTCACGTCTTCCTACCACGAGTACTTCCTCTACTTCGAGACCATCATCTGGGACCTGCGCACCGATGAGCTCGCCTTCACCGCCTTTGTCGACCGCTCCAACAAGGTCTCGGCCATCGAGTCCTTTGATTACTTTTCCAAGGGGCGATTCAACCAGTTCAAGGGCATGCTGCCCTTCAACCCCATCGGGGCGATCTACCGCTACCATGTGCTACACCCCGATGACCCCATCTTCCCGGGGGCCATTCTGGAAGAGTACCGCTTGCCCCAGCACCAGACCACCTTTGAGCGGGCCCTGCCCGCGCTGGAAGGCTCAGGCTTCATCGACTACGACAAGAAGACCCTGGAAATCAAGGTCAAACCCAAGCTGATCGCCTGGGCCCGGGCGGCACGCAACAAAAAGGACTTCGATGCCGTGCAGATCATCTCCAAGGTCGACACCGGCGCCCATGCCGTGATGAATCTCGAAACCATGGAAATCGAGATGCGCGGCGTAAGCGGCTTCTCGATCAGTGACTCGGTCTTTGTGCGGGCGCTGCCCCTGGGCGAGCGGGTGTGGGTGCAGAAGGGGCGGAACCTGCGCTTCGGCGGCTTTCTGGCCGCCGGGAAGGTCAACTTTTACGCCAACGACACCCTCAATCCTTCTTTCACCTTTGACTACGAAACCTACAAGATCCAGTGTGACTCCATCGACTCTCTACGCTTTGAGCTGGTACGAAATCCCGCTCCCGACTACGAGCCGACCCCGCTGGAGCGCGCGCTGAGCAATACCGTCTTCGAAGGCGTCACCGGTGCCATCCATATCGACGATCCCAACAACAAGAGCGGGGAAAAGGACTACTCCTACTTCCCGGTATTTGACAGCTACTCCAGCTCTTACCTTTACTGGGCCAATCCCGAGATCGAAGGGGGGGTCTATACCAAGGACAAGATGCACTTTGCCGTGGACCCCTTCGTGCTTGACAGCCTGGAGGACTTTGACGGCACCAGTCTGCAATTTGACGGGGAGTTTTTCTCCTCGGAAATCCTGCCCCCTTTCCGGCAGCGGCTGGAAGTGATGGAAGACTACACCCTGGGCTTCAAGAAGACCACCCCGCCGCTGGGCTATCGCATCTACGAAGGAAATGGCCGTCTGACCGGCGACATCGTGCTCGACGGCAGAGGCCTGCGAGGGGGCGGCAGCCTGGAATACCTGGGCACCATCGCCAAGAGCGACTCCTTCGTCTTCCACTTTGACTCGGTCATGGCTACGGTCAACTACTTCAACCTGCGCCGCGGCTACCGCGGCGGGGTGTACTTCCCCCAGGTCGACGCCAACTCGGCCCTCTACACCTGGTATACCAAGGACAGCACCGTATCCCTCAGCTCGACCTACGAAGAGCTGAGCATCTTTAACGGCGAAGCCCAGTTTACCGGCACCCTCTTCATCTCCGAAAAAGGCATGGTGGGCGATGGCGACATCCGCCTGGGACCTGTGGTGATCAGCGGCGACAGCATCGTCTTCAACGAGATGGACTTTATCGCCGAGGGCTGCGACTTCATCCTCGTCAATGAGGAAAACCCCGACGAAGTCCATTTCATCGCCCAGAATGTGAACATCACCTACGATGTGCGGCGCCATAACTCGGCCTTTGAAGCCCAGCAGGCAGGTGCTCAGCTGGCGCAGTTTCCCCTGCATCAGTACAGCACCACCATGGCCAAGGGGCAATATGCCAAGACCACCCACGACCTGAAGCTGCAGGGCGTGACGGCCTACATCAAGGACAATTACTTTGTATCCACCGATCCCAAACAGGATAGCCTCTACTTCAACGCCAAGGACTCCTACTACAACCTGGAGACCCGCGAGGTCGCGGTGAGTGGGGTCCCCTACATCTACGTGGCCGACGCCACCATCACCCCCGCCGATCAGGCGGTGGTGATCCAGGAAAACGGCCTGCTCAAGACGCTGGAAAATGCCACCATCGAGGCCGACCAGGATACCCGCTTCCACCGGATATATGAAGCCAGGGTCGACATCTTTGGCCGCAACGAGTACGAGGGCGGCGGGAAGTACGACTACATTGAGGTGAATGGCAAGAAACAGTATATCCAGTTTGACAACATCCGCGTCAACAGCGATACCACCACGGTGGCGTCCGGGATCATCGGCGACAGCCAGGGCTTCTACCTGACCGAGCGAATCTTCTTCCGGGGCAACACCCAGCTCGATGCCTCCCGCAAGTTCCTGAGCTTTGAAGGGGAAGTGAAAATCGAATCGGAAAATCCCGTCTTCAAAGGGGCCTGGTTCACCTTCAACAAGACCATCGTAAACCCGGACTCGGTCTTTATCCCCATCGCCGACGACCTGACCAACGATCTGGGCGAAGAACTGACCGCCGGGCTGATGTTTGTGCCGGAAAACCGCGTTTTCTACTCCAACTTCCTCCAGGCCAAGGAGGATGAGGACGACGTGGAAGTCCTGACGGCCTCCGGCGGCCTCACCTTTGACCGCCGTCGCAAGGAATTCAAGATCGGCTCCGAGATCAAGCTCAAAAATCAGGTCTTCAAGGGCTCTACGGTGGCCTTCAACGATGAGAAAAACACCATCACCTCGCAGGGCTTCCTCCGCTTCCCCTTCGACTTTACTGACAAGACCATCACCATGAAGATGGCCGGGATGTGGAAGGAAGACCTCCGGGCCCGCTCGGTGGAGAGCGACCTCGTGATCGGGATCGACCTCGGGGTGATCCCCAAGGAGCCCCTCGCCAAGCTGTCCGAGAACTTCGTCTTCCTCACCACTGCCAACAAGAACATCGACTTCAACCAGCGGACCTTCCTGGAGTCGATCTCGGAGCTGCTGGACGAAGGGCAGCGGGATGAGCGGGAAACCTCCAAGTTCCTCGCCAATGTGCGTAGCGCCATGGTCTATACCGACATCAAACTGGCCCAGCAGCTGCCCTACACGGTGCTGCTGTCGGGGGTCAATTTCCGCTATGACCGGGACTACAAGGCGCTCTTCAGCGACTCCGAGGTAGGTTTGATCGGCCTGGATGGACACCCTATCAACAAGGTCATCAACGCCAAGATTGTCTACCAGTTTGGGCGGATCGGGATGGACGGCGAGAAGGAACCCGACGAGCTCTACCTCTACCTGGAGGTCGATGAGTTTAACTGGCTGTACTTCCACGTCAAGGACGAGGTCGTCTACACCCTGGCCTCCTACTACGACGAGTACAACTACCCGCTACAGGAGGAAATCGACAAGCGCAAAGACGACAGCGGTTTCCGCTTCGAAATGGCGCCCGAGGATGAAAAGGCCCGTTTCCTGCAAGACTTTGTGAAGAAGTTTATCCGGTAGGGCCTCAGCCACACATGATCCAGCCCCCGAAGAGACGCCATGCATGGCGATTTTTCGGGGGCTGGGCTTTTTTTATCTGCGTGGAAACCAGATCAAGGTGTCAAGCGTGTAGGTCCGGAAAAACTGGTTGAGTTGGTCCCCCTCCTTTCCCTACCCCCCATTCACCACATCCAGTTGCTCCCAGCCTTGAGGCCGGCCGGCGGCCTCCCAGGCTTCGCAGCGCTGCTGATAGTAGCGCGCGGGGCCATCAGCGGGGTCCTGCTGCAGCACTGCCGCAAAAGCCGCCCCGGCGGCGGCAAAGTCCGCCGCCTGATAGTGGGCCAGGGCCTCCTCAAACAAGGCCTGCGTCGCCCGCCGGCGGTCCTGTACCACCGGGAGCAAGCCATCCAGGGCTTCATACAGCCCCATCGCGCCCTGGCGCCCGCGAATCCGAACCTTGCCCAGATACCGCAGCCGGAAGCGCTCCGGCTGGGCCAGGCCCTCCACCAGGGCCGCGCTGACCAGCACCTGTACGCCCAGGATCTTGGTGAGCCCTTCGAGCCGTGAGGTGGTGTTGACGGTGTCCGAAACGAGACCCGTGTCCAGGCGTTGCTCGTCCCCGATCATCCCCATCATAAGGGAACCATAGTGCAAGCCAATGCCGATCTGCAAGGGCTCACGCCCTTTGTCGTCCCGCTCCAGATTATAGAGTCGCAGGACTTCCAACATCTCGTTGGCGGCCAGGAGGGCGTCGTCAGGCGAGGTCAGGAAAAGCGACATGATCCCATCCCCAAAAAACTGGTTGACAAAGCCGCCGTGGGTTTGAATCACCGGCCCCATGCGGCCCAGGTAGGCATTGAGGAAGGCAAAAGTCTCCTCGGGGGTCATGGACTCGGCCATGGAGGTATAGCCCCGGATATCGGAAAACAGGACCGTGCCATCGCGGGCAACCTGATCGCCCAGGCGCACCTCGGTGATGGTCTCGCGTCCCAGCGAGGCCAGAAACTCGTGGGGCACAAAGCGACTCGTAGCCGTGCTGATGTTGAGCAAGTTCAGATGAGTCTTGATGCGGGCCAGCAGCTCGGGTTTGCTAAAGGGCTTGACGATGTAGTCGTTGGCACCAAAGGACAGACCCGTCACCAGGTCTGAGACCTGATTTTTGGCGGTGATCATGATCACCGGCAGCTCGGAGGGCAGGTATTTTTCCCGGATCTTCTGGCAGACCTCAAAGCCTGACATGCGGGGCATCATTACATCGAGCAGGACGAGGTCAAAGTGCTGATCGGAGTACACCGCCGCCAGGGCCTGCTCACCATTCATGACCGAGGTCACGCAGTAATCCTCGGCCGAAAGGTGATTCTTGAGGACCTGCCGGTTGACCGGCTCGTCGTCCACGACGAGGATATGATATATCCCATTTCGAGAAATCTCTGGACCGGAACGGCTCACCAGTTGATCCCCCGCAGCATGTGCCGTCTCGCGGGCCAGATCCACCACAGGATTGAGGCTGGTGTAGTGGGCCTCGGTATCGGCTCCGGAGACCGTCCCGGCCGCTTCCTGGCTCGTCGGGAGCGTAAAGGAAAAAACCGCGCCCTGCCCCGGGGCGCTCTCGACCCAGATGCGCCCCCCGTGCAGCTCGACGAGCTGCCGGGTGATGCTCAGGCCCAAGCCCGTGCCGCCATAGCGGCGCGAGACGGAGCCGTCACCCTGCTCAAAGGCCTGGAAAATTCGTTCCTGCTGCTCGGGCGAGATCCCGATGCCGGTGTCGCGTACCCGGATGGCGACCATGTCGCCTTTGGCCTCAGCCGAAACCTCCACTTCGCCCTCCCCGGTAAACTTGATGGCATTGCCGATCAGGTTGTACAAGATCTGCTGCAGGCGGTTTTCGTCGGCCAGGACGGGGGGCAGGTCGTCAGGGATTGCGACCTTGAGACGCAGATTTCGGCCCTCCAGGGCCGAGTCATTTACCTTGAGGACCAGCCGCACCAGGGGCGCTAGGTCCAGCGGCCGGGCCTGCAGGGTGAGCTCGGCATTTTTGAGTTTGGCAAAATCGAGGATGTCATTGACCAGGCCGCTCAGGCGGCGGGCCGAGTGGATGACCATGCCCAGGTTGTCGCGCATCTCGGGGGTGGTGGGCCCGGCGACCCCATCGCGGACGGCCTCACTGATCCCGATGATCCCATTGAGGGGGGTGCGCAGTTCGTGAGAGGTATTGGCCAGAAACTCATCTTTGAGGCGGTCGGCCTGCCGCAGCTTCTCGTTGGCTTCCTGCTCCGACTGCAGCTGCGCCTCCAGGGCGGCCGCGCTCTCGGCTTGCAGGAGTTTGATTTTTTGCCCTACCCCCAAGGCAAAGAAGATCAACTGTAGCACGATCCCCAGCTGCGCCGCCGTTACGGCGCCGGCAAAAGACAGGTGTTCGACCAGAACAATGGGTTGCAGCACCACCAGAACCGGCGTGACACCTACCAGCGTGATGAGGAAGAAGATGCCCACCAGAAAAGGCGCCGCCGGGCGGTAGCCTTTCCGCCAGGCCAGGATGCCCAGGGTCACAATCAGGATCAGCCCCAGGCTGATCAGGAGAAAGAACGTAGCCACCGAGACGTTGGCGATGGTATCAATCAGGCGAATGCGGGATACCTCCTCCCGGGAGATGGAAGCCCCCACGAGGATCGCGATGAAGAAGCTGGGGGGCAAGACAAATATCAGGGTGAAGATCTGGGTGATCCGATGCCAGGAGGGAAAAAGCCGCTTGATGTTGAGATAACTGCTGGCAAAGGTCAGCAAACCCACCCCGGCCAGCCCAGCCGAGCCGAAGTAGATGAACCACACATACTCCATCTGGAGGGGAAACCAGCGCGAAAAGCCGTAGGTGGTCGCCGCAAAGGTGGTTACCCCAAAGAGGTAGAGCAGGTAGGGCAAATAGCTTTTTTCCCGCGTAGCCAGAAAGAGGAGCAGGAAGTACAGCCCCTGTGCCAATAAAATACCGAGAAAAATCCCTTTGTAGTGCTGTGCCCGGGCCTCGGTTTCGGTCAGGTAATCTGGCGGGAGATGGTAGAGAAAAATGCCCCCGATGCCTCGGGGGGCGGAGTAGCCCCGTAGGTGCAGATAAAGCGTCATGCTTTCACCTGCCGGTACCTGTACCTGAAAGAGGTTGCGCCAGTCTTTGAGCGCGGTTTTTTGCTCAGGAAGCAGGCGCCGGCCGGTACGTTGCCGCCGCCACTCCCCATCCGGCTTGGGAAAGTAGATGTCTACGGTATCCCAGGAGGCCTCATCTACCCCCACCATAAAAAGGTCTAGCAGGCTCGTATCCGGACGGCCGTGCAGCCGCAGCCGGATCCAGTAATCGGTCTCCGGATCCAGCTGGCCTTCCAGCGTCTGGTTGGGGACAAAGCGGGCCTGCACCGCTGGCGTGTGCAGGGAGTCAAAGGCTATGTTTCTCCCGCTATCTGGCAGGACCAGAAGCGAAAACAACACCCGGGTGTAGCGGTAGGCATTGTTAAACGATTGATAGTCATCTTCGATGCTGTAGCCCCAGTAAGCCTGATAGCGGCGATAGATGCGGTACAGGCTGTCGGCGGTCAGGGTATCGCCCGCCAGGGTGGCGGTCCGCTGGAGGTGAAAGTACAGGGTCGGCAGCTGAGCCGAATCCTGCAGGGCCAGCCCGAGAAACACCCCTCGCTCCCCGGCCCACCAGGCCGAGTCCAGTTGCCCGCGCTCGTTGTAGTCCTGGATGGCCCGGAGATAATGTTCCAGGCTATCAGCCCACAAGGCCTCCTGCCTCAGGAGGGAGTCATTGGCCGCCGGCTCCTGTGCCTGCAGGCTGCTCAGGCTCACCAGCCCCCCACCTAGCCAGATGAGAAAGGCAGCCCGCACCGCCCAGCGCTGCCGGGGCAGCCTGGCGAAGACATAGAAACCGGGATGAAAAATGGTGTGTGCGATCATCTGCAATACGTCGGCAGGCGGGCCTGCCATGATAGGGAGCCGGGACCTAAGTTAGCCCATCCCCCGGCAATTTGAAAGCAAAGATTAGCCCTCCGGACAGCCTGCCGCCACTCCCGGGAGATCATCGATCCGGCAGAAGCGATACCCTCGCCCTCGCAGGCTGTCCATCAGGGGTTGCAGGTGCAGGTAAAACTTGTCGGCCCGCCCGGGACCAGCCCCGAGATGGATCAGGAGGATATACCCATTCAATCCGGACTGCCCCTCCCGGGCCAGGATGCTGGCCATAATCTCCTCGCTGCTGCGATAGTGGGGCAGATCGGGCGTGGTGTAATCGGCCTGGGACAGGGTCCCGGGCGTAAAGTTGATCAGCTGTTTGCCTTCGGCCCGGGTCCAGGCGCTGATGCTGTCATTATACCACTCAAAAGGAGGCATGAAAAAGGGAGCCTCTGTCGCCTCAATCCCAAAGCGGGCCATCTCGGCATAGTTGGCCTGAAGGTCCCGGCGGAAGCTGTCGCGGCTGACCAGCAGGCTGTCACGCCGCTCCCAGGGGCAGTACAGCAGATGTCGGTCTGAGTGAGCACCCAGATAGTGGCCATCGGCCCGCAGGCCCCGGATCAGGCCCGTAAAAACGGGGTTTCGATAGGCATCCCCCGTCAGAAAAAAGCTCGCTTTCACCTGATTATCAGCCAATACCCGCTGTATATGTGCCCCTCCTTCCGCAAAGGTATGGGCGGTAAAGACCAACGCGATTGCCGCTTGCGTGGTATCGCCCCGCATCACCCCACCTCCCATACATTGGGCCTGTCCTCGTGGCGCAGGGCCATCACAGGACCAGGCTCCCAAACACAGGCTGAGCAGGTATCCACCCACCCACAGCGGCCGCATCAGTGACCCTATTCATCGGCAAGAGGTTGTAAAACTCAAAGGAAGGAGAACAGGCGGGCCAGAAAATCAACCCTGGCGTAGGTCGGAAGAAGACCCGTTTTTTTTCGACAGCGAAGCGGAGCCAGACGGCCCCGGCCAGGTGAACTTATCGTTTTCGCCAGACATCCTTGCGCTTTCTCACCCCATTTCGATATTTTTTCGCTCAACCTCTTCCGAAAAGGTCCGTATCTTTGCCCTGAACGGTGGGCCTCTTCCCCACCTCTTTCCGGTGCCGAGGTTTTTCCCTCCCCAGCGACTGCTCGCCCTTTTCCGGAACCCAAACTCAGAATCTCCTTCATGACCGCCACGCATACCGCCGAACTCACGGATTTGCTCCGTGACGTTCCTCCATTTTCGGGCTTACCGGAGGCGACTCATCCCGAGCTGCTACAGCGCTGCGAACGGCAGGAACACCCTGCCGGGACGATTTTGTACCGCCAGGATACCACCGCCCTCCACCACATCTGCCTGATTGCGGAGGGAGAAGTAGAGAAATATGTGCAAGGCGAAAGCGGAGAAAAAACCTTCGCCGAGACGTTTGGTCGGGGTGAGGTCTTTGGAGCCCTCTCCATCATGTTGCAAAGCGAACGTGCCCTGCGCACCGTCTGCACCACGCAGGCGACGGTGATCTACCGCTGGCCGCGGGAGACCTTCCTTGATCTCCTCGACCGCTACCCAGCCTTTCAGGAATACTTTGCCGATCAATTTGGCCGCCGTCTGCTCAAGGGCGGCTACGTAAACATGCTCATGCGGCGCCCCGATCCCGCGACCAACTTTCAGCAGGCCGACCTGGCCTTTACCCAGGAAGTGCGGGCCTTCGTCAACCCACAGGTCAACACCATCGCCGCCTCGGCCAGCATTCGCGAAGCCGCCAAGAGCATGACCTATTTTCGGCGAGGTTATGTGCTCGTGGTCAACCCTGAGCACGAACCCCTCGGGATCGTCACCGACTGGGACCTGCGGGAAAAAGTCGTGGCCGCCGGCCGGGACCCCGAAAGCCCCGTTTCCTCCATCATGTCGGCCCCTTTGCTGGACATCGCTGCCAGCGCGCACAGCTATGAGGCCATTCTCCTCATGTTTCGCTACAAGGTCAATCACCTCTTGGTACGGGACGCCCAGGGCAGGCTGACCGGGCTTGTGACCCTCGACCAATTGCTCAATGCCCAGGGCAAGTCCCCTTTCATCTTTATCCAGAGCATAGCCGACGTCTACGATACGGAGGGGCTACGCCGCAAGTGGGAGGAGATGCCCCAGATTGTGGATACTCTGCAAGGCCGCGGCACGCGGCCGGTGATCGTCAACCAGATCATCAGCACCGTCGCCGATGCTATCGCCCAGAACATCGTGCGGCGCACCATCAAGCGGCTGGGGCCGCCACCGGCCCGCTTTGTCTTTGTGGCCCTCGGCAGCGAGGGCCGCAAAGAGCAGACCCTGGCCACCGACCAGGACAACGCCATCATCTATGAAGCCGTGCCAGAGGCGCAGGCCGAGACGGTAGCAGCCTACTTCCTGGAGCTGGGCACCCAGGTCTGCGACGAGCTCAATACCGCTGGCTTTGCCTACTGCCACGGCAACCTCATGGCCAAAAATCCGGAGTGGAACCAGCCCCTGCCCGTCTGGCGCGAAAAATACCGGAACTGGCTCGAGGCCCCCGTGCCGGAACATGTCATGACGGCAGCCACCTTTTTTGATTGCCGCACCCTCTACGGCGACACCTACCTGCTCGATACCCTCCGCGCCCATTTTCTCGATATCCTCGGCCGGCAAGGCCAGGGCTTTCTGGCCCAGCTTTCCCGCGCCGCCCTCCTCAACAAACCCCCGCTGGGCTTTTTTGGCGGCTTTCAGCTGACCGAGAGTGAGGACAAAAAAGGGGTAAACATCAAGCGGGCGATGAGTACCATCTCCGACTTTGCCCGCATCTACGCCCTGCGCCACCACCTATGGGCCACCCATACCGGCGACCGCCTGCGGGAGCTCCGGCAGCGGGAGGTCCTCGATCCCGAGGACCACAACGAGTTGCGACAGGCCTATTACTTCATGATGCGGCTGCGGCTTGCCCATCAGACCCGGCAGATTGTGGAGGGCTTGCCCCCGGATAATCTCATTGATCCGAACCAGCTCACCAAGATTGAGCGGGTGACCCTACGGGAAATTTTCAAGGTGATCGAGAAGTATCAAAAGCGGCTGGCGATCGCTTTTATGGGGACGCTGGGGTAAGGGACCGAGCGGAAAAGCCAGCGGGATTTCGCTCTGCGTCATGGCAGGAAGCCGGGCAACGGGTCCCTCCCCTCATCCTGGTTTACGTACGGGCGGGAGCAGGGGGACCCGCACGGCAAAATAGCCGTCCTCCTGGCTTATTTTTACCGTCCGGTCAGTCAAGATCTTGTAGCGGGCCCGGATAGTGGGCAGGCCCATACCGGTGGACCGCTCGGGCTGCCGCTTGGGTTGCAGGGGATTGGAGACCTCCAGGTAGTCTTCCTCCACGATTCCCACCCGGATCGTCAGCGGACGGGCCCGGGCGATCACGTTGTGTTTGATGGCATTTTCGATCAGGAGCTGAAGGGTGAGCGGCGGCAGTTGATGGGCCTGATAGGCCTCCGGGATGTCAAGGTCCAGCCGCAGATTGGCCCCATATCGCTGTTGCTGCAGGGAAAAATAGGTCCTAAGCACCGCCAGCTCCTCTTTCAGGGCCAGAAGATCCCTTTCGCGAAAAGCCAGCATGTTGCGAAAGAGATCCGAAAGTTGATTGGCATAGGATACAGCCTGCCGGGGCTCATCCTCAATCAAGCTGATCAGGGTATTGAAGCTATTGAACAGAAAATGCGGATTGACCTGACTACGCAAGGTCTCAAACTGAAAGCGGATACGCTCCTGCTCCAGATGCGCCTGCTGGCGCAGGCGGCCCTCCCGCTGTCGGATTGCCGCCAGAAAGCCCCCGGTCACCAGCAACAACACCAGCCCCCAAAACCAATAGGTCTGCCAGAACGGCCGCTGGATCCGAAAGCGGTAGCTGGCCACGGTTGCCTGCTCAAATTGCCCATTGATCGCGGCCCGCACCCGAAAGGTATAAGTCCCCGGCGAAAGCCGGGGGAAAGTGACCTTGCGGTCGCGGGTAGCGACCCAGGCCGGATCATAGCCCTCTAGTTGATGTTCGTAGCCTACCGCCTCGGGCTCACGGTACCAGAGGCCGGTATAGGCAAAGGTCAAATGCCGGTCTTCGTAGGGAAACACGTGCAGGCTGGTGTCGACCCGCTCGGAGAGGTATATCCAAACCGCATCCAGCTGGGTCACGGGCTGGGTCAGCTCCCCCGCCGGCGGCGGCAGGTAGCGAAGCAAACCCGCTTGCGTCCCCAACCAGATCACCCCTTCGGCGTCACGGGCATAGGCATTGAGGTCCGGGTCCAGGTTTTCCAGGCCCCATTCGGCGCCAAAGTAGGAAAAGGTCTCCCGGGTCTGATCCAGCACATCTATGCCCCCCTGGTGCACCACCAGAATCCGCCCCTGACCATCACCGATGACGCTGGTCAGGTCCGTAGCCCGCAAGCCCTCAGACGGGCCATACCGCTGAAAGGTCTGGCCATCCCAATGGATGAGCACCGTATCGGGACTCCCGGCCCAAAGGTGGCCCTGATCATCCAGACTGATCGAATAGATCACCGGCGGAATGCCTTCTTTTTCTCCGAATACCCGAAAAGTTCCCGACCGGTCCCGATGCACCAGCCCACCCCCATCGGTGGCGAACCAAAGGCTGCCGTCGGGAGCGGCCTTGATCTGATAGACATAATCCAGCGCCGGACTCCGGGTCCGGTCCAGCGGAATGAAGCGATCGGCCCCATCAAGCGGCAGGTAGGCCACCCCGGCCAGGGTGGCCACCCAAAGGGCTTCGCCATTGCTGGCGATGGAGAGGATGCTGCCGTCCGGCAAGCCCTCAGCCCGGCCGTAGGCCCGCCAGGCCGTCTGTCCGGGGGAACGGCCGTAGATGCCGCCGCCATAGGTACCTGCCCATACCCAGCCCCGGTGATCCTGATACAGGCTGATCACCCCGCCAGCTCCGGCCCAATCTACCCCTGTCACGGGTACCGGACTGGCCCCGTAACCGGATAAGACATATAGGCCGTCATTGGTGGCGAGGTAGCGATGCCCGTCAGGCAGGGCCAGCAAGCAGCGAATATTTTCTTCTCCCCCCACCGCACTCAGGTAGGGATAGACCGATAGCAAGGGTTCTTTCTCCCCACTCAGCCAGACATTGCCAAAACGGTCCTGGTGCATGTCATACACCCGTCGGTTGCCAAAGCGATGAGTCCGATCATAGCGATCCCGCAGCTGGAGGGTGCGGCGACTCAGGATCAGCAGCCCCGACGCGCGGGACCCTACCCAGACTTCCTGCCCCAGGGGCAGGAGCGAGAGGACCGGACCATAGGACCAGGCTTCGGAGGCAGGCAGGGCATGGACAACCGCTCCACCCGGCTCCAGGTAAACCGGGCCTCGCGCATAGGTACCCAGCCACATCCCGCCCAGAGGATCGGGGCAGAGGCTCAGCACCAGCGGATCAGGCAAGGCCGTGGGCAGGGTATCGAGCCGGGGCTGGCCCTGGGCCAGCCAAAGGCGATTGATGCCGCGGTCGGTGGCCACCCAGATACGCCCCTGCGCATCGGGGGCCAGGTCGTACACTTCATCTCCCAGCAGGCCCTCGGCCTGCGTGAAGTGCCAGAGCTGATCCCCTCGGCAGGCAAATATGCCGGCGCCATAGGTGGCGACCCAGAGGACCCCGGCAGAATCGCTATGCAAGCCGGTGATGCGCGCCCGGGGCAGGCGCTCAGGTAAGGAAACCGGCCGCAAACTGTCCCCGCTCAGCCGGCAAAGACGGCCATCTTCATGTCCTGTCCAGAGGAGACCATCGGGCCCCAGGCCGAGGGCCGTCACCGTATCTGATACGGTGGGATCGGAAGGAACATAGCTGCGGAGCAGGTCGCCATCGTAGCGAAACAGGCCTTCGTGGCCTCCGACCCAGATAAACCCCTTGGGTCCCTCCTGCAGACATAGGGCCGACCGTAAAGGGGTAGCCGAGCTATGGCCGTGCCGCTGGAAGCGGAGTCCCTGCGCCCAGAGGCCGGTGGTTCCCAGCCCCATGAGTCCAATCCAAAGCAGGAACCCAGCACGTAGCATCATGACAAGCGATCATCCGGCTTCAGATCCGGCCGGTACGGGGCCGCAACTCGGCCTGGACATCAACGGTAATCTCTTCGGCGATTTTTTGCTTGACGACTTTGGGGATAGAAATCCGATGGTCCTGCAACAATACCTGAAAAGAGGCCTCAATGCGACACACATCTTCAGTCATGGTGAGCCGCGCTCCGATGATGCGCTCCTGCTCGACTCCATGGACGGTCAGGATGCCCTTGGCCCGAACCGCCCGGGTGCCGGGCTGAGCAAAATCTACGGACTCAATGATTTTGCCTCGAAACGTAGCCCGGGGATAGGTTTCAGATTCGAGGTAGTTTTCGTTGAAATGCTCCTGTTGCAGGGGGCTGTTGAAGCCCTCGAAGGTATTGATGGGTACGGCAAAGGCGAAGGTGCCTTCGGCGGGATTGATGAGGCCTTGCATCTGCCGGGAGCGAGCCTCGATCAACTCCAGGGGCGCGTCAGAGGCAAAAGCAATCGTGCCCTGATCGGTATAAAAAACGACCTGATCCTGGGCCGGCAAGCCGGCCAGGGTTGTGAGCCACAGGCTCATCCAGCATCCTAGCGTGCGCCACATCATAGCCTAAATATACACTTTTACCGTATACCCGTTTTTCCTAATTTTCGCGTCACATGGACTTCAAGGATTATTACAAGGTCTTGGGGGTATCCCCTACCGCTTCGGAAGCAGAGATCCGAAAGGCCTACAAAAAGCTGGCGATTCAATACCACCCGGACAAAAACCCGGGAAATGCGGCAGCTGAAGCCCGTTTCAAGGAAGTCTCCGAGGCCAAGGAGGTGCTGCTCGATGCGGGCAACCGGGCCAAGTATGATGCCATCCGCCGGGGTGGTTTTGCGGGCATGGGAGCGGGGACGGTGCATGCCACCGACAGCGGGGACGTCAACCGGATGTTTTCGTCCTTTTTTGAAGAGATCTTCGGAGGGCGCAACCGCATTTTCAAGGGGCGGGATGTGGAGGCCAATCTGAAAATAAGCCTTGAGGAGGCCTACCGAGGCCTGCACGAGACCTTCACCATGGAAGGCCACAAGATGCGCCTGCGCATCAAGCCGGGGATCCCGCATGAGCAGGTCCTCCGGATCAAGGGCAAAGGCGGCCCCGGGCGGCAGGGTGGTCCCCCCGGCGACCTCTTTATCAAAGTGCTCATCAAGCCGCATCCCGTCTTTGAGCGCAAGGAAAACGATCTCTATACCCGGATGGAGATCGACCTCTACAAGGTCGTGCTCGGCCGCAAGATCAAGGTCCCGAGCATGCAGGGTCCCAAATCCATCACCCTGCCGCCCGGCACGCAAAATGGCGAAACCCTGAAGCTCAAAGGGCTCGGGATGCCCGACTATCTTGATCCCCAGCGCTTTGGGGATCTATACGTCACCATCGCCGTGAAGCTCCCTCACCCGCTGAGTGCCGAGGAGAAGGACCTCTTTGAGCAGTTGGAGGCCCTCAAGAAACGGAAATAGACCCTACCGGCAGGGGGCTTCCGGAAAAGCCTACTACCAAACATTCGCCCAACCAGCAAGTTCAAGTGAGCGGAGGCCAAACGATATTATCGCCCCAGCCTCCGCCACGGGTATGCTTTTTTCCCTACCTTTGCCCCCCACGGGATGCGACCACCGTCTATCGCTTATCTTTCTGCCTCCTAGCCCTATGGCCAGTTTTCTCCAGAGTATTGTGACCCAGCGCTGCCCTCGTTGCCGCCAGGGTCGCCTCTTCCTGAGTCCCAACCCCTTCCATCTCAAGGAAATGCAGACCATGCCCAAGGAGTGCCCGGTCTGCAAGCAAGACTTTGTGATCGAACCGGGCTTCTATTTTGGCGCTACCTATATCAGCTACGCCCTTAATGTGGCCTGGCTCATTCCCACTTTCCTTTTTATCCGCTTCGTGCTGGGCGAGCCTTTCCGGACCTTCGTGATTACGATGTTCATCTTGCTGCCAGTCTTGGTGCCCATCCTTTTCCGGCTGTCTCGCGCCATCTGGATCCACCTTTTTGTGCGGTACGATCCGGGCCTCGCAGCCCAGGCCCGGGAGGCCCGGCAAGAATCTTCTGACCCCAGCGATTCCTGAGCCACCTTTCTTCAACCCCACAACCAACCTCCCCCTTTCCCGCCATGGATTTCCTTGCCGGTCAAACGCTTTTGTTCGATAAACCCAAAGGCTGGACCTCCTTTGACCTGGTCAAAAAAGTGCGCGGCACGCTGCGCATCAAAAAAGTCGGGCACGCTGGCACCCTGGACCCGCTGGCTACCGGCCTGCTCATCATCTGTACGGGCCGCGCCACCAAGACCATCAACCAAATACAAGAGCAGGAAAAAGAATACGAAACCCTCTTCAAGCTGGGATATACCACCGCCTCTTATGATGCCGAGCAACCCGAGGAATTTCAGCGCGAAGCCAGCCACATCGGCCTGGCAGAAATGAACAACGTCCTGCCGCAGTTTTGCGGCGAGATTGAGCAGGTGCCGCCCGTATTCTCGGCCGTCAAGGTCGACGGGCAGCGGGCCTACCAAGCCGCCCGCAAAGGCAAGGAAATCAAGCTCTCGCCCCGGAAGGTGATCGTCTACGATTTCAGCATCCTGGGGCCCGGTCCCGAGCCCGACACCTGGCGGGCCCGCATCCGCTGCAGCAAGGGCACCTACATCCGTTCGCTGATCCACGACCTGGGACAGGCCCTCGAAGTAGGGGCCTACATCCAAGAACTCAAGCGTACCCGCATCGGCGACTACCGCCTCGACGAGGCCTGGCAGATCGACGAGTTTGTGTCCCAGTATCAGCAGCCCTGAGCCAGGACTGGACCACCTTCAACAATATCAATTGACTATCAACCCCTTAGCAAGACAAGAATTCTTGCTTTCCAGCTCTTCCTCTGCTTAACTTACAGGGCAATCGCGTATTCATGAAAGTCTATCACTCCCTGGCGGACTATGAGATCGGGCGACGTACGGTCGCCACCATCGGGACCTTTGACGGCCTGCACATCGGCCATCGCACCATCCTGCAGCGCCTGAAAACCGCCGCCGCGGAAGTAGGGGGAGAAAGCCTCCTGATCAGCTTTCATCCGCATCCCCGCCTGGTACTGTTTCCCGAAAACAACCCCCTCCGCCTGCTCCATACGCAGCCCGAAAAGATCGCGATGCTCCGGGAGATCGGGCTGGACAAAGTGCTCTTCATCCCCTTCACCCGGGAGTTTTCGCGCCTGCCCTCGCGCGCCTTTATCCAGGACATCCTGGTGCAGGGCGTCGGGCTGCATCGCATCGTGATTGGTTATGACCACCGCTTTGGCAAAAACCGCACCGGCGGCATTGAGGAACTGCGCGCCTATGCCGCCGAAGGCGGCTATCAGGTCGAGGAAATTCCCGCCCAGAGCATCGACGATGCCAAGGTGAGCAGCACCAAAATCCGCAAGGCCCTGCTCGCCGGTGAGGTCGCCACCGCCCACCGCTACCTGGGGTATGCCTACGGGTTCAGTGGCACCGTCGTACACGGCGAGAAAAAGGGCCGCCAACTCGGTTACCCCACCGCCAACCTCTTACCTGAAGATCCGCTCAAGCTGATTCCCGGCAATGGGATCTACTTCGTCGAGGCCTTCCTGGGCGAAGAGAAGCTGTACGGCATGATGAGCATCGGTCACAAACCGACGGTGGGCACCTTTGACCGGGGGTACGAAGTGCACCTGTTCGACTTCAATCGGGACATCTACGGCCAACCCCTACGGGTGCAGTTCCTGGAATACATCCGTGGGGAGGTCAAGTTTGACTCCCTGGAGGATCTGATGGAAGCCATGGCGGGCGATGAGGCCTTTTGCCGGGCGCGCATGGGGTGAGGAGAAGCCAGAAGCCAGAAGCGAGAAGCGAGAAGTCAGAGAAGAGAGAATGGCGAATTTCTGATCGTGGCTTCAGGGTACGCGCTAAAAAAACTGTGTCGTCATCACCTCGGCCCATTTCTCCCAAGTCCAGTCGGCGTGGCTCCAGTACCATCGGTAGAGGTACCCCATGCGCAGGGAATAGGCTATGCCCAGCAGCAGGGGCAGCAGCAGGAGCCCGCGCTGCCAGGTCTGGTGCAGACGCTGCCAGGCCCAGACGAGCAGGCCCATCATAGGCAAAGCCATGAGGGCATAGTACTCAATGACCGGGCGAAAACCATAGGAGGAGCCAAACCACCACTCAAACCAGCTGCCACACAGGTAGAGGGTGAGCAGCAGCGGCAGGAGTGCCGGCAGGCCCTGCCCCTTTTGCTGGAACAGGGCCCAGAAAACCGCCAGGACTGGCAGGATCATGAGCGGGCTGTAGACCCACCAGCCGTTGCGGGGGGAGAACAGGACCGCCCCCAGACGGGGCGAGAGGAGGTGGGTGAAGCCGTAGCCTTCATACGAGTCGTAGAGCCACTGTCCGGAGATGTGGTGCCAATAAGCGAACTGGGGAAGCCAAAGGAGCAGCACCGCCCCGGCGGCGAGGAGGAGGCCCGGCCACTGCCGCAAGAGCCCGCCCAGGCGGGCGGTGAAGTCGGGCCAGCGGGTCACGCCCGCGAGCAGCGGATAGAGCACCACCACCGCATTGGTGGGGCGCAGCAGGGTGATGAGCCCCACCAAGGCGCCCATCAGGGCGTAGTTGCCCAGCGATGGCCGCGCGAGCCAGCGCGGCGTGTGCCAGACGAGTACCGCAAACAGAAAGAAGCTGTAGGCATGGGACATACCCGACTGCACCACGGCATAGAACCAGAGATTGGACCCCCAGAAGAGCAGAACGGCCAACAGGACTGCCGCCCAGTCTCCCTGCTGCTGGCGCACCAGCCCCATCAGCAACCACAACCCCCAGAACGTATAGACGAGCGCCGCCGCCACCAGGGCGTCGCTGTAGGCCTGGGTAAAGCCCGTGGGAAACTTCTTGGTCCGGAACCAGCCCCGCTTGGTGATCAGATGCGCCAGGCCAAAAAAGGGGGCCTCCATCAGGGCCACCCCATAGGTGAAGCGTAAATTGATACGACCGGTTTCGGGATGGGCCTTGAATTCCTGGGGGGTGTGCAGCGGCAGGCTGTCCCGATCAAAGCTGCCGTAGATAAAGACGGCCGGCAGGTAGGCGTAATAGCCTTCCATATCGGACCAGATCCGGTTCAGGTTGCGGCCTTCGGGAAAGGTGAAGGCTACCGAAAAGGACCAGGCGGCGAGTAGGGGCAGGATCAGGCGGGCCGCCCAGCGGCCTGCCCGGGCAGGGATGAGGGACATGGGGTAAAGATAGGAGAAAGGCGGGAATCTTTTCTTGATAGGAGTCTCCAGGGCCGCAGATTCCCCTTGCCCCGAGCCGACCTTTTTTGCCAAATTGCCTCCTCACCTCCAACCCCTGGCCTTATGAACAAAAACATCTCCCTCGTCCTCTCTGGCGGCGGTGCCCGCGGCATCGCCCATATCGGTGTGATTGAGGTCCTGGAGGAGCGGGGCTACCAGATTTGCGAAATTGTGGGCACCTCTATGGGATCCCTCGTCGGGGGCGTATATGCCCTGGGGCAGATGCAGGCCTACAAAGAGTGGCTCTGCGGTCTGGACCGCATGAAGGTGTTCAGCCTGGTAGACTTCACCTTTGGGGGAGGCGGCTTCATCAAGGGCGACCGGGTGCTGGGGGCCATGCGGGAGTTCATCTCTGACCGGCCCATTGAAGACCTGTCGATTCCTTACGCGGCGGTGGCGGTGGATATTCTCAACCGCAAGGAGGTGGTCTTCCGGGAAGGGAGTATCTACGACGCCATCCGGGCGTCGATTGCGATCCCGACGGTGCTCACCCCGGTCGAAGTGCCGGGCGGGCTGCTGATCGATGGGGGGGTCCTGAACAACCTCCCCCTGAGCCATGTGGAGGGAGGGGACAATCAGCCCATCGTCGCGGTCAATGTCAATGCGAACATTCCCCTGGAAAAACCCGACCTGCCCCGGCAGGAATCAGAAGACCGGGAGAGCGGTTACCAGGAAAAAATCCGGCAGTTTTACCAGCAGCTTTTCGGTACCAAAGCCGAGGAAGCCAAC
>RFHL01001298.1 GCA_003696875.1 Bacteroidota bacterium
CCACGGAGGTGGCGCTGGTGGAGGGGCAGGTGCCTTCGTAAGGGAAGCTTGGAGCGCCGGAGGGCGTCAGGGCGCCCTGCCATCGGGCCCACCTTTTGGTGACTTTCTCGTATCTTGTAGCAAAGCCATTCCCTGATGAGACATATTCGCATACATACCGAGGTGTCGCTGGAGGAGTTCTTGTCTCAAGTCGAACAGTTGGATACCGCTGACCTGGAGGTGATGCTGGACCGGCTGCTGCGGGAGCAGGCCCGGCGGCGGGGCGCGCAGGGGTCAGAAGCAGAGACCCGCCTTCTGGAAGCGATCAACGCCTCCTTGCCCCCGGACGAGCAGCTCCGTTATCAGCACTTGCAACACAAGCGGCAGACCGAAACCCTCAGCCAGGCGGAGCAGCAGGAGCTTGTCCAGTTGACGGAAAACTGGGAGGCTCTGGCTCTGCGCCGGACTCAGCACCTCATCCAACTCGCAGCCCTCAGGGGGCAAACGCTGGCTGAGGTCCAGGCCGATCTGGGCATAGGGGCACAATATGAGTAGGAGCAGGCTTACACCGGCCATTCGCCAGAAGATCATCGACAGAGCGGTAGGCTGCTGTGAATACTGCCACAGCCAGGCTCGCTTTGCGACCTATACCTTTTCGGTGGAGCATATTGTGCCTCTGAGCAAGGGCGGTACAGATACCATCGACAACCTGGCCCTGGCTTGTCAGGGCTGCAATAGCCACAAGTACACCAAAACAGAGGCTATTGACCCGCTCTCCCAACTAAAGGTTCCCTTGTTCCACCCCCGCAAAGATCGCTGGAGCACCCATTTCACCTGGAGTACCGACTTCTCCGAAGTCTTGGGTCTGACCCCGACGGGCAGAGCGACCTGCGCATCCTTGCAGCTCAATCGAGGCCCTATCAAGCACCTCCGAAAGGTATTATTTGCTGCAGGGATGCATCCCCCCGGAGATCTGCTGTTATAGGAAGCAGATGGGGAGCATCCTTTCCCCTCAAAAAACAGATCAGCCTCCCGGCGGGGGAGGCCCCGCGCCCGGCCTTCATCAGCTTTATGCTGATATTTTTCTTGATGAGTCCCGTCTGGCTGAGCCCGGGGATGTGGGGCGTCAAGGCCTGTTTGCTGGCCCTGTGCCTGCTCTTCGGAGCCCTGCTGGGGATACTCGGACAGGTGCGTCAGGGGCCTTAGCCTGCGCTGGGCCATATATTGGTAGCCCGCCTGTATCCTTTGGGTCAAGCCATCGTAGACCTCTATTGCGGAGCGGCGCAAGCCAATCCGCTACCGCAGCCGCCTCCCACCAGGGAGGCGGGCCTGTTTTGGCCCTGATCGTGTGTCCCTCGCCCAGTAGGAGCTGTCGAACCCTACGTTCCGCTTATCGTACCCTAACGTGAGTTTTGGATAAAAACCGCTTTGAATGGCTCCAATCGACGATTGTCATGCTGAGCGAAGCGAAGCATCTCATGTGTCCAAATAGATCCTTCGCTGGCGCCCTCTGGGCTGGCCCAGGATGACAGACAATCATTTGATAAACAGTTGATTACAGAATAGTCTTTCTCCGCTTATCCAAAACTCACGGTACATAAACCAGACTGGCCGCAAGAAAAGGGAGGGCTACCCCTAGCAACGCCAGCCACCCTTGTTTTTCTGATTGGATCATTCTGATTCGACCATATTGTGTGATGCTTGGGGCAAAGCAAAGGAACTTTGGGGATTCTATCCAGTCTGGATTCAGGGACAGCGAAAAATCGGTATCAGCCCAGTGCCCGCCGGAGGAGCTGGGCGTTGAGGGCTACGATGACGGTGCTGAGACTCATAAAGGCCGCCCCTACGGCGGGCGAAATCATGATCCCCCAGGGGTACAGCACCCCTGCCGCCAGGGGGACAGCCACGGCATTGTAGGCCGTGGCCCAAACCAGGTTCTGCACCATTTTGCGGTAGGTGGCCTTGCCAAACAAGATCAGCCGGCTGATGTCCCGCGGGTTGCTGTTGACCAGCACAATGTCGGCGGTCTCGGCGGCGACATCGGTACCGCTGCCTACCGCGACTCCGATATCAGCCTGCGCAAGCGCAGGCGCGTCATTAACGCCATCGCCGGTCATGGCGACAAAGGCGCCCTGTTCCTGTAGTTCCTTCACTTTATCCAGTTTCTGATCAGGAAGCACTTCGGCAAAAAAGTCGTCCATGCCTAATTCTTTGCTGACCTTCTGAGCTACCGAGGCATTATCCCCTGTCAGCATGATGGCCCTGATCTGGTTTTCATGCAGGGTTTGGATGGCCGATCGGCTTTCTGGCCGAATCTGATCCGCAAGTGAGATGAACCCCGATAAGGCGTCATCCAGGAGTACAAAAACAATGGTTTCACTGCCATCATTCTGCGCCTGTTCGGGAATCTTGATTCCCTTTTCCTTGAGATAGCCCGGGCTTACCACTTTTACAGATTTCCCCTCCACCCTGGCTTTTACCCCTTTCCCTGTGATGGATTGGAAATCCTGAGCCTCAGGGATGTTAACCTTCTCCTCATGCACTTTTGCCATAATCCCCTCCGCAATGGGGTGCTCGGAATTTGCCTCCAATGCACCGACCAGGCGCAATATCTCATGAGGATCATCTGCATCGGCAAGATTCACGACTTTGTTTACCCCAAACTCCCCCGTAGTCAGGGTACCTGTCTTGTCAAAGACCAAGGTATCAATTTTGCGGGCGTTTTCGAAGGCGGTACGGTTACGGATCAGCAAGCCATTTTGGGCGGATAGGGCCGTAGAAATGGCCGTAACCAGCGGAATGGCCAGCCCCAGGGCATGGGGACAGGCAATCACCATGACGGTTACCATCCTTTCCAAGGCAAACGAGAACTCTTGGCCAAGGATTAGCCAAACGGTCAGGGTCCCAAATCCGACACTTAGGGAAACGATGGTCAGCCAGAATGCGGCCCGATCAGCGAGCTTTTGGGTCTTAGACTTTTTCCCCTGGGCCTCGCGGACCATGTTGATCACCTTGGAGAGATAGCCTTCTTCTCCTGTTCCTGACACTTCTACCCGGAGCGAACCTTTTCCATTGACACTACCCCCTATGACCTGATCTTCTTTGGTTTTGCGAACCGGCTTACTTTCACCCGTCAGCATACTTTCATTCAGGCTGCTTTCTCCATCTATGATGGTACCATCAGCAGGGATTTTTTCTCCAGGTTTAATGAGAATGACATCCCCTTTTTTCAAATCAGACACAGGAACATCCATCACATGATCACCGTGAACCAGATGGGCTTCATCCGGCATCAGTTCGGCCAGTTTTTCCAGGGCGCGGGAGGCGCCCATGACAGAGCGCATCTCGATCCAGTGACCAGCCAACATGACGTCGATCAGGGTGGCTAGTTCCCAGAAAAAGGTTTTGCCTTCCAGCCCGAAGACAACCGCGATACTATACCCATAGGCCACGACAATGGCGATGGCGATAAGCGTCATCATGCCTGGGGCCTTGCCCTTAAGTTCTTCCACCATTCCGGTCAGGAAGGGCCATCCGCCATAAAAGAAAATCAGGGAAGACAGGCCAAAGAGGACATATTGGTCACCCGTAAATACCCAGTTGATGCCCAACCAGTCCTGGATCATGGGCGAGAGCAATAGAACCGGGATGGTGAGGACCAGGGATACCCAAAAGCGTTTCTTGAAGTCTTCGATCATGTGGGCGTGGTGGTCGTGGTGATCGTGCTGTGCTTCGCTTTGGCGGTTCTGGTGATGTTGGTGTTGGTGTTGGTGTTGCATGAAATCGTTGGGTTTTTGTGGGTGGGGCTAAGGACCACTGCGTGAGCCGCAAAGAAGAAACGGGCCCGCAGCTGGAGGCAAGGGGGAGCAGCCCAATCAGGGGAAATCGGCGGAGGCGCCATCTCGGGCAGGGACATAGTCCCTCAGTTCTTCAGGGTGCCCATCATACCTTCCCCGCACCTTATATGGTGAGGGGCTACGGCATCCCGAGGGGCAACTTCCCTTCTCTACAAAGGGCCGTTGAGGTGGGCGCGTGCAGACTGCTCTGTCTGTGATACGGTTTCACGGGCGACTCCGGAATACGCATTCACCAGCAGGCTGCCATGGAGCCAGAAAGAGGCCTGACCCAGGAGAAACCGCAGCCCCAGGCTGTGGATTTCTCCCAGGGAATCAGGCACCAAAGGCATGCTGCCTCTTACCGACGATGTGGTTTAGGGCCCGGGCAAAAATGGTGTGCCCAGAATCAGCCCGAGGTCCCGAAAGATCGTTCTCCCGAACGCAATGATTCGCCCTTGGGGTCGCAGGTGCTTGCCTAAGCGGGAATGAAAGATGAGCGAGGGAACCTTACAGTTCTTCCTCTACCTTGCCGCAATGGAGCATCATGTCTCCAAAATAAGGGTTATTAACTTCCTTTTCTGCTGCTAGCCAGAATGCGCCCTTTCCATCAAAAGCCATTGGGCAATATTGTCTATAGATTGGGCTTTGGTTCGCTTCGGTGGCCTTTAGCATGGAATAGACATTATCAGAAAGGGAGTTGAAATGATCCCGCTGATGGGTAGGGTCTTCCGTTTCTGCTATATGTCCGGCATCAAAGCGAATCTTTTCCAGCAATTCACCTGCTTCGCCTCCAAGTGTGGCTACTAACTCAGCAGCAGCCTGGCTAGCAGCGGTACCATCCGTTTGAACTAATTCATTCTTTATTTTCAGGTAGGCAGTAAGAATCTGTTGAGCTTTTTCCTTCGGGATGTCCATATCCATAGAAGCAGTAGCCATATTTCCAGATTCTTCCATATGCGTACCATGATCCATGTGACCGTCTTCAGCCATATGGTCAGCATGATTCTCGTGATTCTGATGCTGGGTTCCACTAGTGCAAGCCGATACGGTAAATACCATAAGGGACAATAGGGCTAACAGGGTGATTGATGTTACTCGTTTCATTTTTAAAAAATGTTAATGATTATGAGATTGGGGCGGATTTGAGCTAGGTTCCTGGCGCGGTGTTGGTAATTGTTGTGTTATGGATCCGCAGGTAAGCATCTGATCCCCGAAATAGGGATTGCGAATTTCCTCCTGAAGGCTTAGCCAATCTGCGCCTTCATTTTCCATGGCCATAGGGCAGTGTTGTACGTACAGAGTCGTTCCTTTTATTCCCAAGACTTGAATGGATTCAATTAGGGCAGTGGACAGGAAGCTGAATTGTTCACGTTGCTGAGTGAGGTCTTTGTTAGTTCCAATGGCCGTTGTATGACTTTTGAGTGCTTTGACCTTCGCCATCCAATAGTCGTGTATGTCTCCTTTGAGAAGTTTCATATCGATCTGGTCAAGCTTTTCTAACAAAATTTGAGCAGCAGCCTGTGCTTGCTGAATATCAGATGCTACCAGAGCATCTTTTAGGGGGAGATAAGCTTTTACAGCTTCTAACAATTGCTGTTGAAAGGCAGAAGGAGTAAGGTTTGTATAGTTGGGGAGGTCTGAATCGCTACCAAGCTTTGTATCTAAGAGGCGATTCATCATACTCTGCTGATTATTCAGTTGAGCTGCCGCATCTATAGCAAAACTCCCGTAGGTAACCACTTCATCCCCTGGCTGAAGACCATTTTGAACCAGATAGGAGGAACCCACTCTGTCTCCCAGTTCGATTTCCTGGTATCGAAAAGAAGGAATGCTCATATCAGGCACTTTTAGATAAACAACGGATCGCTGACCTGTCCATAAGACTGCTGATTTCGGCACTAAAAGTTGTTCTTCGCCCTGGACAGGAGAAGCTAGCGTTCCCCTTACAAACATTTCCGGTTTTAGCAATCCGCCTAAATTGGGCACTTCCCCGCGCACAGACGCTACCCGCGTCTGCGGATTGATCACCGGATCAATGAAAGTGATGCGGGTCGTGAACGTTTTCCCTGGAACAGACGGTGTGGTAAACTGTACTGGATCCCCTACGTGTAATTGAGCTAAATCCTCCTCATAGGCATCAAACAACACCCAAACCTGGCTCAGATTGACCAGATCAAACAGCACTTCTCCCTGTTTGACATAGTCGCCAACCGATACCCGGCGCATGCTTACGATGCCCGTAGCGTCGGCATAGATGTCGAAAGTCTCTTTAATGGTTTCGTCCTCTTCGATTTGATGGATCTGATCATCGGTCAGCTTCCAATAGCGCAACTTCTGCCGGGTAGCCTGATACAGGCCCGGATTGCGTTCCCTGAGTTTGATGGCCTCGAGGAGCTCCTGCTGGGCCGTGATCAATTCGGGCGAATAAACCCGGGCAATTTGCTGCCCTTTGCGGACATATTCCCCCTTGAAGGATACAAACAGTTGCTCGATGCGTCCGGGGATATGTGCGACCTGAGAAGCCGAGAGCCGCTCATCCGCCTGGATTTTGCCAGAGAGCGTCAGGGTTCGTTCGGCCTTTCCCCCTGCCCCGAGCACCGTCGTTTCGACCTGCGCCAGCCTGACGGCCTCGGGCGTCATCTCCAGGACCAGCGGGTCGGAAGAGGGCTTGTCTTCCAGGGGGATCAAGTCCATCCCACAAATGGGGCAATCCCCAGGCTCGTTCTGCCGGATCTGCGGGTGCATAGAGCAGGTCCAGATCGTTTCGCTGGCGCCAACCTCATGAATGTGGTCCGAGTGCGGTTCTTGTGTCGCATGATGGGCGGGCTTGAAGAACACATAGCCCATTCCTAGCCCCAACAAGATGGCCAGGCTAAAACCAGTTATCAGCAGGAGGGATAAATGCTTATGAATAAATGCGTTCATGACCTTCTTCATTGGATTAGTAAGGCAAGTACCGCATGATGGCGGCGCTGGCTGTATGGCTTTTGACAATCGCCTGAAGTTGTTTCAATTGGTAATCAAGGAGGGCGCCCTCCAGCCGCAAGAGCTCGTCAAAACCTTGGGCCTGGGAAGCATAGCTCGCTTCCAGAATCTCGATGGCGGCATGGGTCGTCTGGATTTGTCGTTCGAATAAGTCCAGGTCCAATCTGGCCTCAGCATAGTCTGCAAAGGCCATTTCTATGGAGGCTTCAAACTGGCTGAGCATTTCGAGCTTACGGGCTTCCAGGGCTTCAATCCGCAACCTTTCCTCCCTTTCTCTTGCCTCGTATTTGCCGCGATACAGTGGAATGGAAAGCGTGGCACGTACCTGAAAGGCATCCCGGCCATTTTGCTCAGGGAACGCATCTGTTCGCGGCCCGGTGTTGAAGTAATCTACCCCAATACCAAAGGCAGGTCTGCCCTGCAAGGTATTTACCCGAATAGCCGCTTCGGCGGCCTGCTGTTGCAACTCGTACATGCGGAGCATGGGATGGGTACTGCGGACTTCATTCAGGAGACTATCCCTGTCTAGAGGCAAAAGGGCCAGGGAGAGGGTGTCTTGAACAACAATGGGCGTCGCTAAGTCCCTGAATAAGATTTGGTTAATCTCCGCTTGTGGTTTTCGCTTTCGATTTTCGAGAAGCCTAATGCGCTGAGCATACGCATCAATTTGTAACTCCAGCCGCAAGACATCCGCAAGGGAGGCGGTCCCGGAGGCGACCTTGCTCTCCGCGAGCTCCTTCAAAGCCTGGAGGAGCTCGACATTTTCCTGCAGGATGCCCTGGGAAGCAGACAACTCATACAGCGTGAAATATGCGTTATCAATCCGATACTTCAACTCCAACTCCAGGGCGGCAATACGTTCGAAGATAGCTCTGGCCTCTACCGTCGCCCAGTCTTCCTGGGCGTGTAGGGTGCCAAACCAGGGAAACATCTGGGTGGCACTCAGCCGCACTCGCTGCGGCCCCAGCCGGGTTTCCACCGGCAGGATGAAGGCCCCCAACGCTACTTCCGGATTGGGCAGCTGATTCACCTGTGGAGCCTTTTCCAGTGCTGCCAGATACGTGTTTTTGAGCGCCAGGAGCGCCTGGTTCCGGGTTATAGCCTGGTGGAGCAAGGAATCCGGATGTTGGGCCCAAACCTGACCAGCCCCTATCAAGAGGCCTGTCGTCAGGAGCAGATATAGTCCAATGCGTCTCATTGTTTTGGTCTTGGGTTGAGGCGGAACCTGCTTTCCTGCCATAGCGAAAAGAGGACCGGCACGGTAAACATGGTCAGGGTTTGCAGCACCATCCCTCCAAAGGAGGGGATGGCCATGGGCAGCATGATGTCGGCCCCCCGTCCGGTGGAGGTCAGGATAGGCAACAGGGCCAGAATGGTCGTCGCCGTGGTCATCATAGCCGGCCGCACGCGCCGTAACCCTCCGGCAACGACTGCATCCCGAATCTCCTCTACACTCTCGGGTTGCGATTCCCGAAAACTGTCCTTCAAAAAGGTTGCGACCAGCACCCCGTCATCCGTGGCGATGCCAAAGAGGGCCAGAAACCCCACCCAAACCGCTACACTGAGGTTGATGGGCTCGACCTGAAACAAATCGCGCATATTTATACCCAGCAGGCTGAAATCCAGGAACCAGGGCTGGCTATAGAGGCCAATCATGATGAAGCCCCCGGAAAAGGCAATAAACACCCCGGTAAAGACCATCAGGGAGATGGTCGCGGAGCGAAACTGGAAGTACAGAATCAGGAAAATGAGTCCCAGGGCAAGGGGCAGCACCACCGCGAGCCGCCGGCTGGCTCGCACCTGCTGCTCATAGTTGCCGGCAAAGCGGTAGCTGATTCCCGCCGGAACGGCCAATTGCCCCGCCTCGATCTGACCGGCGAGGTAGGTCCGGGCGTTGTCCACCACCTCGACTTCTGAATACCCCTCTTCCCGATCAAACAGCACATAGCCTATCAAAAAGCCGTCTTCGCTTTTGATGGATTGCGGGCCTTGCTCGTACTGGACCTCAACCACTTCACCCAGGGGAATCTGCCCCTGGCTGGAGGAAGGTAAAAGCACCCGCTTCAGGATATCCGGATCGTCCCGCAACTCGCGGGGATAGCGGATCCGGATGGCATATCGTTCCCGGCCCTCGACGGTGGAGGTCATCGTCATGCCGCCGATGGCGGCCTGGATGTGCCGCTGCACCTCTTCCACCGTCAACCCATGCCGGCTGATGGCATCCCGATTGATGTCAAGCAGCAAGTATGGCTTGCCGACGATACGGTCGGCAAAGACAGCGGCTTCCTTGACTCCTTCTACCTCCTTCAAAGCCTGCTCCAGCTTCAGGCCAAAGGCCTCGATGGTCCTCAGGTCTGATCCCCGCACCTTGATGCCCATAGGGGCCCGCATGCCCGTCTGCAACATCACCAACCGCGTTTCGATGGGCTGCAACTTGGGCGACGAGGTTACGCCCGGAAGCCGGGTGACTTTGACGATTTCCTCCCAGATGTCGTCCGGGTCCTGGATGTGGTCCCGCCACTGGCGAAAGTACCGCCCCCTTGGATCAGGAATCAACGCGCCTTGCTCATCTCGCTGATACGTTTCGGAATCCGGATCATAGGCAAAGCGAAGGCGATGGCCGTCGGCATCGGTTTTGTATTCCGATTTGTACAAAATCACATTCTCATACATCGACATGGGCGCCGGGTCCAGAGCACTTTCCACCCGGCCGGCTTTTCCCACGACCATTTCAACTTCCGGAATGGCCGTAACGGCCATATCCAGCAGGCGGAGGTTCTTGATGTTTTCCTGCATGCCGGCATGCGGCATAGAGGTCGGCATCAGCAAGAAGGAGCCCTCATCAAGCGCTGGCATAAACTCTTCGCCGGTAGCCTGAAACACCCGGTATCCCTGATACACCAGCAGACCTACCACGAGCAGAAAGGCGAGCTTGTACCGCAGCAGGAAACGCAGAATGGGGCCATAAAAGTGGATCACGAGGTAGAATGCCCCAATGAGCAGACCGATGATGCTGCTCACGAAAACATAGTTGGTCAACAGGGACTGATTCACCCCCAGTGGCATCCAGACCTTGGTGAGAAAAAATCCGACGATGAGGGCATAGGTGATCGGTTCGACCCAGGAAAAGGCGCTTATCCAGGCTTTGCGCCTGCTGGTTATCCAATGTTTGATCAGGGTGAGTCCCCCCATCAGGCTCAGCAGCCAGGCCAGAGGATGAAAAAATACCAGGATCAAGCCAGCCAAAACCAGGGTGCTGTTGAGCACCAAACGGAGACCATGCTGACGAATCCGCACCGAAAAGAGGGAGTGGGCCAGGGGCGGAATAATGGTGATGGCCACGATGATGGAGGCCACCAGCGCAAAGGTTTTGGTGAAAGCCAGGGGTTTGAACAGTTTGCCCTCGGCGGCCTCCATGGTAAAGACAGGCAGAAAGCTTATCACCGTCGTCGCCACGGCGGTGATGATGGCCGATGCAACCTCTACGGTCGCCTGGAAAAGCGTTTCCAGCAAGCTTTCCTCTTCCGGAGCTTCTTCCATCCGCTTCACCATGCTCTCCGCCATGACAATGCCCATGTCTACCATCGTCCCGATGGCGATGGCGATCCCAGACAGGGCAACAATGTTGGCGTCTACGCCGAGGTAGCGCATCGCAATGAAACACATCAGCACGGCTATTGGCAGCGTACTGCTCACCAACAGGGAGGACTTCAGGTTTAGCAACATCAGGATCACCACGATAATGGTGATGAGAATTTCCAGCGTAAGGGCCTCTTCCAGGGTGCCAAGAGTTTCCTTGATCAAGCCGGTCCGGTCGTAGAAAGGCACAATGGTGACTTTGGAAACCGTGCCATCGGCTAAGGTCTTGGTGGGAAGGCCCGGCTCGATTTCGGCGATTTGGGCCTTCACATGTTCAATGACCGCCAGAGGGTTGGCCCCATAACGAGCCACGACCACGCCCCCGACCGCCTCGGCCCCTGACTTGTCTAACACGCCCCTCCGGGTGGCTGGTCCCAGGTGCACATGGGCGATGTCTCCTATCCGGATGGGGACATTGAGGGTGGTTTTCACTACACTTTTTTCGATATCTCCAATCTCCTTCACATAGCCCAGACCCCTCACAAAGTATTCAGCCAGATTGATCTCAATGGTTTGGGCCCCGATGTCCAGGTTACTCCCCCGAATGGCTTTCATCACCTGATCCAGGGTAATGCCATAGGTTTTCATGGCTTCGGGGTCCACATCTACCTGGTATTCCTGGACAAAGCCCCCGATGGAAGCGACTTCGGACACCCCCTCCGCCGATGACAGGCCATAGCGGACATAAAAATCCTGGATGCTGCGGAGTTCATGCGGGTTCCATCCGCCGGTAGGGTTACCGGCGGAATCACGCCCTTCCAGGGTGTACCAGAAAATCTGCCCCAAGGCAGTGGCATCGGGTCCCAGCGTCGGTTGTACCCCTTCGGGTAGCAGGTTGACCGGGAGGGAATTGAGCTTTTCCAGAATGCGGCTGCGACTCCAATAAAAATCTACTTCATCATTGAAAATGATGTAGATACTGGAAAAGCCAAACATAGAGTTGGACCGAATACTCTTGACCCCGGGGATACCCAGCAAGGCCGTCGTGAGCGGGTAGGAAATCTGGTCCTCCACATCCTGAGGGGAGCGTCCCATCCATTTGGTAAAGACAATCTGCTGGTTTTCGCCAATGTCGGGAATAGCATCGACTGGCACCGGATCCCGGGGCAGGTTTCGAAGCCCGAAATCAAAAGGAGCGGTACTCAAGCCCCAACCGACAAACAAGGCCAGCAGTAGCCAGGCGACCAGGGGATTTTCAAGAAAAAAACGAATATATCTCGCAAGCATGATGTCATATTTCGGAGAAAGGGCCCGGAACCAGGCCTGGGGGAGGCACCTCCCAACGCTTCTTGGATTCGCACAGCTCAGGGATATAGCTTTCCTCCCAGCAGGTTGAAAGGCTCGGCCCCTGGATTATTTGGAGGTCAACCCGCTACTCCAGCCGGTACCGAAAGCCCGCATATACATTGCGACCAAAGATGGGCCCCCAGACCATGGAGGCATCAAGAAAGCCGCTGAAAGGCTGTTCGGCGGAGAGAATCGGGTTTTCCTGCCGGAAATCGAGCAGGTTTTCGCCTCCTACATACAACTCCCAGGCCTGGCCCAGTTTTTTGCTGATCTACCCATTGAGCAGCCAGAAGTCGGGCGACCGCTGGGCCAGCCGGAAGGCTTCCGGATTCTGATCGGTATCGGGCAGGCGCTTGCTGCCCTGCCAAGAGACACTTCCCCAGAGCAGGGAGAGGAGGAAAAAGGATATTTTCATGTCGGAAGGGATGTGGATTGGGGGGGAGGGACGAATGGTGAACCCCATTCGCCCTCTTATCCATCTCGAATCAGTACTGATTAATGAGACTCCACGCCATCGCGGTAGCGACAGCAACCGGGGAGTTCAGCATAGACCGCGTCGGGCGCCTTGGCGCCCTCGTTGTCATGGCCGGCCTCGGCAATCGTCTGACAAATGGCTTCCTTGTTGGTCCGCTTGCGCTTGTAGACCACCCGTAGCTGATGGGTCTTTTTGTCCCACTCGGCGAGTTTCACACCGGGTACATAGAGGGCCGCCTCCTGAATGCGTGCCTGGCACATGCCGCAGACGCCAGAGACCGACAAGGTATCGGTGACCACTTTGGGCGGTGCCTGGGCAAAGCTTTGCTGGCTCCAGAGCAGGAAAAAGAGGGGGAGGGAAAGATATGCGAGGACTTTCATGAGATGAAGATTGAACGTGAATACAAACGGAGACGCGCGCCCGATCAGGTGATCGGCGCGGCAGGGGAGATTCACGTTCACATCATCCGTAGGTCAGGGCGGCGCAGTATTGCCGCCACAGGGCCACCTTGGGTGGCGGCAGGTCGCCCGTCCAGTCCGGTTGCCCTGCTTCCGGCACGACGGTTTCCTGTACCGGGGCTTCCGGGGGCAAAGTAGCCATCAGGCTTTGCAGGCTGAAGGCGGGCACCACTTCCTGTGGCTGGTCCAGTTGGAGACTGATTTGCTCGGTCTCACAGCAGTCGGGGGCCTGCAGGCGGCAGTGGGCCCCGGCGGGCAGGGCCTCTTCCTCTTCCCAATAGCAGCAGCCGTCTTCTGTCGAAGCATACAG
>RFHL01001299.1 GCA_003696875.1 Bacteroidota bacterium
CCGTTGCTCGACCTGAACGATGCTATCTCCCTCCTCAATGAGGCGATAGGCAAAGACAAAAGCCGGCTCGGTGGCCGTATCAGGCAGAAAGGGGTTTAGCAAGCCAAAGCGCAGGTCGTACCAAAGCAGGCTGCTATCCTGCTGCCCCAGGGCATAATAGCCCTTGCTCATCCAGCGCAGGCGCTCGGGCACAAACTGATCATCCCGACCGCCCAGAAGCTGATGGTTTTTCGGGATGTAGTGGAAGTCAATTTTGGGCCGGTCCAGGCCCGAGAGCAGGGAGTAGTAGCCCACATCAAAGCCCGAGGGCTCCTCAGCGACCGTATACCAGAGCACATTGTTGAGCGGGGCGGGATAGGTCGAGAGGCGGACCACACTCTTTCCGGCCCGGTGCAGCGTCTGCTGAAAGACCGACTCCACGGCCAGCTTGTTGGTGACGGTGAGCAGCAAATAGAGGGAGCTGATGACGATTCCTGCCCAATTCCACCGCTGTCGCCACAGCGACGTACGGGGCAGGCTGAGCGCGACCAGGAGGCAGATGGCAAAAGGCAGGGTGTAGAGTGGATCGATGACGAAGATGCTGTTGAAAGCAACACGATAGTCACTGAAGGGATAGAAAAGCTGCGTACCCCAAGTGGTAAAAGAGTCCAGTAGCGGGTGGGTAAAAAGCGCCCAGAACATGAGCCAGCTCCATTCGCGGGGCGAGCCCCGCTGTCCACGGTACAGGTAGAAAATCAGCCGCCCCAGCAGGGGCGCCATGAGCACAGAAAAAATAATGGAGTGGGACACCCCTCGGTGGGCGATCAGATACTGAAATTCGCCTTGAAACATCCCGGCGATCACATCCAGGTCGGGGATGGTCCCCCCGATGGCGCCCCAGAGGGCGGCCCGGCCGCCCTGTTTTTTACCCAGGGTAGCCTCGCCGACCGCGGCACCCAGAACGATCTGTGTCAGTGAATCCATGGGCCCTAAACTATCGGATTCACCGCAATGTTCGGTTAGCGCTTTCGGCGTCGCCACGGCGGACCTTTTTTCCGGATAGACAGGGGCCTATCTTTGTCGGAGATCTCAAACCCATGCCGCTCCTGAGTGCCAACCATATCTACAGCCCCGAGGGCCTGCTCACCGACCATGTGCTGGAGGTAGACGCCTATGGGCTTGTGCAGGCCCTGCGCCCGCGCCAAGGCGCGGAGGTGACCGAGCATCATAAGGGCATCTTATGCCCGGGCCTGATCAATGCCCATTGCCACCTTGAGCTCTCCCATCTACGGGGGCAGATGCAGCGGGGGACGGGCATGACCGGCTTTGTGCAGGAATTATGGGCGAAGAGAAACCTGCTTTCGCCGGCCGATCAGGCCGAAGCGGCGGCGGCCGTGATGGAAGAGATGTGGTGGGGCGGCACTGCTGCCGTGGGCGATATCTGCAACAGTGCGCTTACGGCCGGTCCCAAGCGCGCCGAGGCGCGCCTGTATACCCACAGCTTTCTGGAACTGCTGGGGCTGGACGCCCGCCGGGTGCCGGATATTCTCGCCCAAGGCGAAGCCTTGACCAGGGATTTTCAGGGGCTTTCTCATTCCCTTACCCTACATGCCCCCTACTCCGTTTCCCCGGCTCTACGGGATGCCTTCTATGCCCGCCCGCAGGGTCGGCTGTCCATTCATTTGCTGGAGTCGGAGGGAGAGCGACGCTTTTTTGCGCATGGGGACGGCCCCATGGAGACTTTTCTGAGCACCTTCAACTTGCCCCGGCTGCGCTTTCCGCAGCCGGATCCCATCGCCTACATATGCGAGGGACTGGCCCCGGCCCAGCCGGTGATCTGGGTACACAATACTGAGATGATGGCGGCAGAGGCGACCCAGGTCGCCACCGGCTTTCCGCAGGCCTGGTTTTGCCTGTGTCCGCTTTCCAATGATTTTCTCCACGGGCGGGAGCCCAAGCTGCCGGTTTTTCTTCCCTGGAAAGACCGCCTGTGCCTGGGCACCGACAGCCTGGCGAGCACTGACAGTCCCCACGTCTGGGACGAGGCCCTGCGGGTGCAGGCATTGGCCCCGACGTTGAAGACGCATGATCTGCTGCGCATGCTCACCACCCAGGGCGCGGCGGCGCTGGGGATGGCCGGGGAATTAGGTATATTTGCGCCGGGAACCCGGCCGGGCGTGCTCCTGATCCAGGGGCAAGAGGAGGTGGAAGGTCCCCTCTCCCCGCAGGCGCGCCTGCGGCGCTTGTTTTGACCCGGCTATCCCCGCGTATTATGTTTAAAAAGAAACGCCGTCCCCGGCCCAACCAACCCCAGATGATCCAAATCGATGACAAGCTGATCAGTAGCGAGGTGGTGGAAGAACTCTTCGCCTGTGACATCTCCCGGTGCAAAGGGGCTTGTTGTGTGGAGGGTGACCTGGGTGCGCCATTGGAAGACGAGGAGTTGGCCATTCTGGAGGAGATTTATCCTAAAGTAAAACCCTTTCTGCGCAAGGCGGGCATTCGAGCCATCGAGCAGCAGGGCACCTGGGTGCGGGACTTTACCCAAAGCCACTCCACGCCCCTGGTAGAGGGGCGGGAGTGTGCGTATGTGACCTTTTCGCCGGAGGGTGTGGCCCTCTGCGGGATCGAGCAGGCCTGGCAGGCTGGGAAGATCGACTTTCAGAAACCCATTTCCTGCCATCTCTATCCCATCCGCACCAGTAAGCATCGCGACTTCGAGGCCCTCAACTACGATCGCTGGGACATTTGCTCCCCCGCCTGTAAGCTGGGCCGCACGGAGGGTATTCGGGTGTATGAGTTTGTCAAGGGGGCCCTGATCCGTCGCTATGGAGAGGCCTTTTACGAAGAGCTGGACGGGGTGGTAAAAGCCTGGCTGGCCGATCGGCAACAAGCCAGCTCGGGGTCCGAGTCCGATGATCAAGAATAACTACCGCCTGCCAAGCGCAGGCCTTTCTCCCCAAAGATTTTTCCTATGAAAACCAAAGCGCCTCTGATCCTGGGTTCCCAATCTCCCCGTCGACAGCAACTGCTGCGCGAGGCAGGCTTCGAGTTTGAGGTGGTCGTACGACCGGTGAATGAGTATTTTCCGGAGGATCTGCACCCGCGGGCCGTCGCGGTGATGATCTCCGAAAACAAGGCCAAGCCTTTTGACGACCTGTCGCAGAAGCACATCGTCATCACCGCCGATACCATCGTCGCCCTGGAAGATCAGCTAATGGGCAAGCCTGCCGATGCCAAAGAAGCCACGGAGATGCTCAGCCAGTTATCTGGGCGCACCCACGCCGTGTACACCGGCGTTACCCTGTTTTACAAGGGGCGCTTCCGTTCCTTTGCCGAGGAGACCATGGTTACTTTTCGTCGCCTCAAGCCAGAGGAGATCAAGTACTACGTCGACACCTTCAAACCCTTCGACAAAGCCGGTGCCTACGGCATACAGGAGTGGATTGGCATGACCGGCGTCAGCCGCATTGAGGGCGACTACTACAATGTCGTAGGGCTTCCGCTGGCCCGTCTGTTTCAGGAACTGGATCTGGTCGAATAGGCCATGCTTTCCATTCACACCGATGAGTACTTCATGCGGCAGGCCCTGCTGCAGGCAGAGCGTGCGTTCGAAGAGGAAGAAGTTCCGATTGGGGCGGTGGTTGTCTGTAACTACCGCATCATCGGCAAGGGCTACAACCAGACTGAGCGGCTGCAAGACCCTACGGCGCATGCCGAGATGCTAGCCCTGACCGCGGCCTGTGATCATATGGGCAGCAAGTACCTGCCGGACTGCACCCTCTTCGTGACGGTAGAGCCCTGTGCGATGTGTGCGGGAGCCCTGCGCTGGGCGCAGGTCGGACGGGTGGTCTATGGGACCACAGAGCCCAAGACAGGCTTCCAGCGCTATGCGCCCAGCCTGCTGCATCCACGCAGCGAGCTGGTCGGGGGCGTGCTGGCCGAGGATTGCGCCGCGCTGATGCAGGCCTTTTTCCAGCGGCGACGCTAGGCGGGATTTTTTGTCTCGGGATAAACAGATCTGGGCTCCGTTGCGTTTGCCTTGTTCTGTTTATGCTCATTATTCTCTGAAGACCCATCATTTGCCTTCACCCTGATGAACCGACCTTCGCAGTTTGTGGCCTGGGGCCTGTTTCTTTTTCTGGCCCTGGTTTGGGGCAGCTCATTTATCCTGATGAAGCGGGGACTGGAGGTTTTCACCCCCCTGCAGGTGGCGGCCCTCCGACTGGTGATTGCCGGGGGCGTGCTCTTTCCGCTGGTGTGGAACAAGGCCCGGCGCCTGTCGCGCCGGGAGTGGACGGCGGCCTTGACGGTCGGCCTTGTAGGCAATGCCATCCCCGCCTTCCTGTTTCCGCTGGCTGAGACCCAGATCAACAGCGCCACGGCGGGCATCCTCAATGCGCTGAGTCCGCTCTTTGTGTTGGTCCTGGGGTTGAGCTTTTTTGGGGCCCGCTTTTCCGGTCGGCAAACCTTGGGAGTTCTGATTGGCTTTGCCGGGGCTCTTGTGCTCGTGTTGGGGGGGCAAGGGCCCATTTCGACGGGGGGACGGGTAGGCTATGCCCTGCTGGTGGTCCTGGCCACAGTGGGTTACGGCCTCAGCACCAATCTTATGAAGCGTTACCTCAACGAAACACCGGCGCTGCTGGCGTCGGGCTTTGCCTTGTTTGGGGCGAGCCTGCCCTATCTGTTGTACCTGATCTTCTTTTCTGGTTTAGGCAAAACCATGGCCCAGCCGGGAGCCTGGATGAGCCTGAGCTACATCGCCATCCTCGGGGCCGTAGGCACGGCCGCAGCACTCATCGTATTCTACCGCCTCGTGCAGCTCACTGATCCCATTTTCTCCTCCTCCGTCACCTACCTGATTCCGCTGGTGGCCCTGGGTTGGGGACTGCTAGATGGCGAGCGGCTGGAGCCGCTACAGTTTGTGGGGATGGCGGTGATCCTCGCCGGGGTCTATCTCGCCAATCGAAAGGGGAAGGCCGTGCTGGCACCCAAGCCCGGGCCAGAGCAGGAGATCGAAGCCCTGATGCAGGAATAGAGAATAGGATATCCTGCTTCCTCAGCGTCGCACAGTGATCAGACTCACACCCAGAATGACCAGCAGGCTGCCCATCCACTGCCCGGGGCTGAGTCGTTCATCCAGAAACAGGTAGGCCAGCAGGATGGTCGACACCGGGCCAATACTGCCGATGATGGCCGCATGGCCGGCCCCAATCCGGCGGATGCCCGCCGCGATCAGGAAAGAGGGGATCAAGGTGGCGACGATCGCCATGAGGAGCGCATAGCTATAGACGGGCCAGTCCAGGCCCGCCAGTTGGCCCGCCTGCCCGCTGAGTAGGCTGTGGATCAGGATGCCCGCCGTAGCGGCCAGCATGGACCAGGCCGTGAAGCGGATCGTCCCTAAGCGAGGGATCAGACGCTCGCTACCCATCAGGTAGATGGCGTAGGCCAGAGCAGCCAGGAAAATGAGCAGGCTGCCCCGCCAGAAGTCCGGCTGGGTTTGGGGCTGCCAGTCCAGGCCCATCACCACCGCGATTCCTAGGTAGGTGAGCAAAAGGGCAAGGGCCTGCCTTCCCCCGATACGGCGTCCCCAAACCACGGCCGATAGCAGCAGAACCAGGGAGGGGTAGGAAAACAGGATCAGGCGTTCCAGGCTGGCTGTCACGTAGCGCAATCCCCAAAAGTCAAACAGACTGGCAAGATAGTAGCCGGTCAGTCCGGTAGCGATCAGACCCAGATAGGCCTGCCGGTCCGGCAAGGGGCCCGGAGGGGGGCGCCTCGGTTTTCGTAGGGCAAAAAAGAGGTAGAAGGGGAGCGCAAAGAGCATCCGCAGGGTCAGCAAGGCCGTCGGATCTACCGGCCACTGGTAGGCGAGCTTGACCATGATGGCCTTCGAGGAGTAAAAGATGGCACCCATGAGCACTAGCAACCCGCCGGTGAGCGCCTGGGAGGAAGGGGGAGCTTGACTCATGCGTTAGACTCGGAGGGGCCGCGCAGGGCCTGCAGACGGTCGATGGTACGGCGCAAAACTTTGGGATCGTCCAGGTCATAGATCCAGTGATGGTCAAAGACCGCCGTAGGGATATCTCTGGGGTCTGGTCGCCGGGCGATGTAGAGGCCATGAAAGGCCGTCCCCTGGTCGTGGCGCTGCTGTTGCAGCCGATGGAAGGTCTCCCGGTCCAGCCGGGGGATGGCAAAATCGGAGATGACCAGCACGTCGGCATGGGCATAGCGCTCGGTTTCCAGTTGGCTGAGGACCTCTCGTAGGGCAGGGGTGAGATCGGTGCCGCCGTGAAAACTCATGCTCAGGAAGTCGATAAAGCGGCCAAGGTCCCGCTCGATGCCCGTCATCTCAATCGTCTGGATACCAGTCGAGAAGGAAATCAGAAACACCTGCCGGTGCTGAGGTAGCGCCATCTCCAGCAAGGCCAGGGCCAGCGCCTTGGCGATGCGCTCGGGCGCGCCAAACATGGAGCCGGACGTATCTGCGCAGATGAAAAAGGGCCCTGGCTGATCAATGGACCGCTCTACTTCCTCAACCGTTTCGGGTTGCTGATCCTGTTGCCGCTCCTGGCTGCGGTATTGGAAGGTGAGCAGCTTTTTCTCCACGTATTTCAGGGAGAAAAGAACCTCGGTCTCCGGACTGCTGAGCAGCGCCACTTCC
>RFHL01000117.1 GCA_003696875.1 Bacteroidota bacterium
CTCACAACACTCGGCATGCGGCATCGAGGTCTGGAGGCCAAGTCTCAGCCCGAAGGCAACTCGCGATCGAGCCGTCACCGCCATGAGGCTGCCCAAAGCTCAACCCAATACGTCCGCTTGCAGATTCTTGAACTGAGGATTGCCGCAGATAAGACGCTGGACCACTTGCAGGGTCTGCATGTCCCGGCACAGCACGAAATCGCAGGCGCATTGGCGCCCGCACGCACGGCAGGTGTAGTCCTCGTCCAACGTCTGACCACAAGCACAGTGGGGAATCATGGTCAATTGGTCATTTTCCCATGTGGCCAGAAGATAATCCTGACCGGAGGTGCTCAGTTTCTGAGGTGAAGTCGCCATGATCCTCCCTTTCCAGGTCCACAGAAAAGGCGGGGCAGGCCACCCCGCCTTGTCGCTACACGTTAGCTGGTGTCTTGGTTTACAAGCTTTCCGCAAGAATCTCGGAGAGTTCACGGATTTCCAGATCGTCTTGCTTATCCAAGCTCTTGCAGGCGTCTATTAACATGTTCAGGCAGTAGGGACAAGCCGTGGCCAGCACCTCGGCGCCCTTCTCCACCGCGTCGGTGATGCGCAGCTCACCAAACCTTTCCCCTTTGGGAACCTCGGCCCAGATGCCGCCGCCGCCGCCGGCGCAGCAAAGGCTCATCTCCCTGTGGCGTTCCAATTCGATGCTGGCGCCCCCGACAGCCTGACCGAGCAGGCTGCGCGGTGCGTCGTAAATGCCGCTGTGGCGCCCCAGATAGCAGGGGTCGTGGTAGGCCACCTTCTTGGCTGCTCCCTGAGGCAGCTGCAACTTACCTTCGGCGACAAGTTGCAGGAGCAAGTCGGTGTAATGCACGACTTCCCATTCACCCCCAAGTTCCGGGTATTCATTCTGGAAAGTCCACAGGCAGTGCGGCGAGGTCGTGATGATTTTCTTGACCCCCTTCCCATTGAACAGCTCGATGTTGCTCTGGGCCAGCTTCTGGAACAGCTCCTCGTCGCCCACCTTGCGCACACTCTCACCGCAGCAGCTCTC
>RFHL01001300.1 GCA_003696875.1 Bacteroidota bacterium
CGGGGGCGAGGCGGCTGGCCCGCCTGGTGGCGGGCGTAGTCGTGGTTGTAGTTGTGGCGACCCAGCGGGTCGCTGAGGGTTTGGTAGGCTTCGTTGAGGTCAAGAAAGCGCGCATGGGCATCGCCGTGGGCGCTGCTGTCGGGATGATACTCCTTGGCCAGCCGGCGGTAGGCCAGCTTGATCTCCTCGGCTGAGGCTTGCGGGCTCACGCCCAGGATGCGGTAGTAATCTTTGAACATACAGGTGGCCGGGGAAGGGTCAACCGTAGAAGAAGAGGGCGAGGATGATCATGCTCACGATGAGACTGGCGGTTCCAAGGTAGGCACTATACTCGGGATTTTGGCGAAAATAGAGGGTGATGAGGCCCAGGACGACCACAACCCAGAGGTAGTTCATGCCGCTGTCATAGAGGCCGCCATAGGTGCGGATACGTATCCGGCGGTTGCCCTCCTGGACCTGGACGCCGGTGGCAAGTCCGGAAAAAGGCGCCCGCAGGATGCGGATGGGGCGGCCGGGGCCCACGAGGTGGGCATCGCGGCGGTGAACGAGAAAACGGCGGTAGGCGGTCTGCACCTCGGTGAGGAGGGGACGGCCGTAGGCCTTGGGCAGGTCGCGATGGGCCTGCACCGTCTGGGTGCCGGTGGGGCCTACGAGGGCGGCGTCGAGCAACATGCCCAGGCAAAAGAGGATCAGCAGGCCGGAGAGGACCCGGACCGCACGGGCGTAGTAGCGGTAGCCGAGCAGGGTATTTTCGTGCTCGGCGATGACCGAGCGGGCGTAGGCCTCGCTGTAGCGGTAGCTGCCGGAGCGCTCGCGCTCCCGGGTGCGGGAGCTGGCCTCATGGGTGTCGGCAGAGGTCGCCGTGCCCCGGTAGCGGACCCGCTGGCTGTAGTGGCTGCGGTTGTAACGGGAGGCGCGCTTGCGCCGGGTGAGCTCCAGAGCCGACTGCCCCCCGCTGGGGTGGGAGCCGCTGGGGGCGCGCCCGTGGTGGCGGTCGTGCTGGTAGTCGTACTTCCTTTTTTGCAGGGGATGGCTCAGGACCTGATAGGCCTCCCGGATCTGGATGAACTGCTGATGGGCGGCGGGGTCGGTGTTGTGGTCGGGGTGATACTGCATGGCGAGCTCGCGAAAGGCAGCCTTGATCTCTGCTTCGCTGGCATCCCGCTTCAGGCCCAATGTCTGGTAGTGATCGATGAACATAGTGGCGTATCCCGCCGGGGTGAGCTAGGGCGCCCCGGGACCATAGGGTGCCTAAACATACGAAAAAAGCCTTGCCCCGGGCAAGTGCTGCCCTGGTGCGGCGATGGCCTGGCGGGGCGTCAGGGGCGTGGAGGGCCGCTCCCGCGCAGCGGGAGCGGGTCCGCAGGACGGAACCCCGGAACGGCCCGGTGGCGGGAACCTGCCCGGGCAGGTTCCCGCCGTGACGCCCGCATTATCCTCCAGACAGTACCCGATTTCCCCGTTGGTACATATCTGGCCTTTGCCCTATATTTGCGGGTCAACCTCTGACCATGACCTTTTCCCTTCGAATGCTTGCCTGGCTTGGCCTGAGCCTCCTCTGGGGGCTGGTGGGCTGTGATGTCTTTGACAAGCCTGAGACGCTGCCCGTCTATTTGGATCTGCGCGAGGCACGTATTGCCCTGGATGAGGATGGGACCTTTACGTCCCGGGTAGGGGTGCGGGACTTCTGGATCGATCACAACGGGACGCAGTTTGGGGTGTATCGGATCCCCTCGGTGGTGCCGCTGCTGCCAGCCGAGGGGGGAAACCGCCTCACCTTGTCGGGTGGGGTGTTTGAGACGGGGCTCTCCAGCCTGCGGGCGCGCTACCCCTTTTGGGAACCAGTAACGATCGAGGTGGAGGGCGAACCGCTGGATACGGTTCCGGTCTCGGTGACGTTCTCCTACTATCCGGATACGGTGCTCGCCTATCCCTTTGCCGAGGATTTTGAAAATGCGGCTTTTGGTCTGACCCCGACGGGGTCGGGCTTTAACCGGGCCTCGCTGATCTCGACCAATCAGGACGCCTTTCAGGGCTTTCGCAGCGGGCGGGTGGAGTTTACCTCGGATCAGTACCTCTTCGAGGTGGTGGGCAATGAGTTTATCCGGTTGCCGCAGCGGGGGACCAATGATATCTACTTTGAGATCACCTACAAGAACAATGTCGCCTTTACGGCGGGGCTCTACTACATTTCCGCCAATGGGCTGGAGCGGGGGGAGGTGCCGGCGGGCCTGTTTTTCAACTCGGGTATGGTGTGGAATACGGTCCATATC
>RFHL01001301.1 GCA_003696875.1 Bacteroidota bacterium
ATTACGAAAGCACCCGCGACGCGGCCACCCACTTTTTCTTTGATCACTTGCCGCAGGGCACCTGGGTGCTGGAGTATCCCCTTCGGGTCAACCATCAGGGCGACTTCTCCAACGGGATTACGACGGTTCAGTGTATGTATGCCCCCGAGTTTACGAGTCATTCGGAGGGTATTCGTCTACAAGTGACCGAGTAGGGCTTTGATGTTTTGTGCGGGAAAAGACAAATCCCGGGCCTTGGGTCCGGGATTTGTGTATCTTTGGGCTGGATACCTCCTGCTTCGTTTCTGGTTTCATGAATTATTTACGCTACGCAGTTCTACTCGCATGCTGGCTGGTCCAGGCGTTCCTCCCCTTGCAAGGGCAACGGGCAGAGGCCCTGGCATATTTTGCCCAGTACTACAAGGATTACGGGCTGGCCCCCCGGGACCTGACTGGCCTGGAGGTTCAAGACCTGTACACCAGCTCCCACAATCAGGTGACGCATGTGTATCTACGGCAGACCTGGCTGGGGCTGGAGGTCGTCGGTGTACAGGCTGCGGTTCATCTGGATGCGGAACGGAAGGTCGTAAAGGCGCATAGTTCACTGGTTTCGGACCTGGCCGATAAGGCCAGCGTGGTCAATCCGGGCCTGACAGCCGTGGCCGCCACCAATCGGGCGGCGGCCTATTTGGGGATTGCTCTGCCCACTCCTCTTCGGGCCCTGACCGAGGCGTCTGGCCCGGCACAGGCTCAGACCTTCGCCGGCGACAGCCTGCTCCTGGAGGACATCTCCGTACGATTGGTCTGGCACCCCCATCGTTCGCGCCTGCTGCTGGCCTGGGAGGTGCGCCTCTATCCTCCCGATGCCCAGCATTGGTGGACGGTACGGATAGATGCCCAAGATGGGACATGGATTAGCCAGGAGGACTGGGTTACGCATGACCATTGGCCTGCACCGGGCTTGGAGCAATCTCCTGTTTCCCTTTCAGGACCGCCTGCCCTCTCACGGGTCGGGCCTTCGTACCGGGTTTTTCCCTTACCCTTGGAAAGCCCCAGTCATGGTAGCCGCAGTCTGCTTATAGACCCATCCGACGCCACCGCCTCGCCCTATGGGTGGCATGACGTCGATGGGCAGGCAGGTGCCGAGTATACGTCTACTCAGGGCAACAATGTGGATGCCTACGCCGATCCCCAAAACAATAACTATCCGACGCCCGGCAGCCGGGCTGATGGCGGGGCCAGCCTCAGCTTTGATTTTCCACTGGACCTAACCCAGGCTCCGGCGGCCTATCGGGATGCGGCTCTCACGCAGCTATTTTACGCCACCAATGTGGCGCATGACATCCTCTACCGCTATGGCTTTACGGAGGCTGCTGGAAACTTTCAGCAAAACAACTACGGTCGGGGGGGCAGCGGGGCTGATCCCATCCGTGCTGAGGCGCAAGATGGAGGGGCTACCAATTCGGCGATTTTTTCCACGCCGCCCGATGGCTTCAAACCCCGGATGCAGATGTATCTGTGGACCCTGAGCAATCCGCATCGCGATGGCGATCTGGACAACGGCATCATCTTGCATGAGTATGCCCATGGGCTCAGCCAGCGCCTGACGGGTGGTCCTTCCTCAGTTTTTTGCCTTGGTCATGCCGAGCATATGGGCGAAGGCTGGAGTGACTGGTTTGCCCTCATGCTGACGATGCAAACTGGCGATCAGGGGACCGACGCCCGGGGACTGGGGACCTACGGACTCGCCCAGGCCACAGATGGGCCCGGAATCCGGCCCATGCCATACAGCACCGATCTGTCCGTCAATGACTTTACCTATGATGACATCCAGACCCTGTCCCATCCATATGGGACCGGCTTTGGCTGGGCGACGGTGCTGTGGGACCTTACTTGGGCCCTGATAGACGAACATGGCTTTGATCCGGACTGGTATCAAGGGAATGGAGGAAACAACATCGCCTTGCAACTGGTCGTGGACGCCATGAAGTTACAACCTTGTCAGCCAGGCTTTGTAGACGCACGCGATGCCCTTCTTCTGGCTGATCAACTAACGTATGCGGGTGCCCACTCCTGCCTGTTATGGGAGGTTTTTGCCCGCCGAGGCCTGGGGTACAGCGCCGATCAGGGAAGCAGTCTGAGCCGAGCCGACGGTACCGAAGCTTTTGACTTGCCGCCGGCTTGTCGCAAGGAGTTACAGCTTAGTCTGGAGGTGAGTCCCGACTCGGTGGTTACTGCAGGGCAAAACCTCTTTTTTCTGGCGCGTTTGCGCAACACGAAGGATACGCCCTTGAATGACGTGGTCCTGACTTGTCCCCTGCCTCCGGGAGGCTCATATGTGCCCAACTCGGCCACTCACGGGGGGAGCCTCCAAAACGGACGAGTAGTGTTCCCGGGCGTGGTGATGAGCAGTGGCAGTCAGGTAGAGCGCAGCTTTCAGATCATGGCTGATCTGGCGCAATACACCACGACGACCTTTGCCGATGACATGGAAGGGGGGACGACCCATTGGCAGGTAAGCCATGGGGCTGGGACAGCGGATTGGGGGCAAAGTAGCATCCTCCCGCATCAGGGCAGCCGCAGCTGGTTTGCGGCGGATGTGGCTACCACGTCTGATCAGTACCTCAGCCTGGCAACCCCTTTGTTACTTGGGAGTCGACCCTGGTTGCGTTTTTGGCATGCCTTCAACACGGAGGCGGGGCTGAGCAGCGCCTATGATGGGGGTGTAGTAGAAATATCTGTCGACGGGGGAGGAAGCTGGACCGATCTGGGGCCGGTACTCACCGGACAGACCTACACCCATACCGTTGCCGGCGGCACCGGGAGTCCGCTTGCTGGCCGCTTGGTTTTTGCGGGCAACAGCAATGGTTACGTACGTACCGAAGCAGACCTATCGGCCTATGCCGGACAGTCCGTTCTCATCCGGTTTCGGCTCGCCACAGATAGCAGTGTGGGGCAGGTAGGCTGGTATGTCGATGATGTGACTGTTTTTGATCTGGTCAATATCCAAGGAGAGGGGTGGGCCGTAGCGAGTGAGGGCGACAGCGTCTTTGCCACCTCCCCACCCCCAGGCGTGGTGGTCACGCCTCCGGTGAGCCTGCCGGTAAACTGGATTGATTTTCAGGCAAACCCATGGGGGCAAGGGATCAGGTTGACCTGGACTACTGCGGCCGAAGAAAACAATACCGGGTTTGAGGTGCAGCGCAGCGCGCGGTCAGACATGCAGCTGACGATGCCGTTGGGTTGGGTTCCCGGTCAGGGTGCGACCAAGCAGGGACACACCTATTTCTTCACCGATAGCCTGGTCAAGCGGGGCGGAACCTATCATTATCGATTGCGGCAGGTCGATCTGGATGGACAGGAAAACTATTCTCCGGTAGTGACGGTGGACCTTCCCTACGCAGGGAGAATAGATTTGTCACCTTTCCCAATCCTACCGAAGATAAGCTATCCCTTACCTTGGTGGGGGATAGTGGGGAGCCGATTCGGTACCGCTTGATGGATGGGCTGGGCCGGGTCGTTCAGACAGGAGAACTCTCCCGTCCCGTCCGCGCCTGGGGGGGCGCGTGGACATTAGGGCTGGGAGGCTTGCCGTCCGGACGCTACTGGCTGTGTTTGGATCAGGGAGGGAACAGCCAGGCCCGAGCGATCCAAATTCATTAGCGCCTGGTCTGGCGCAAGAAAGCCTCCCCGCGGGGGGAGGCTTTTTTTGTTGGGATCAGTCCTTTCTGTCTACACCGTGATCGCCTGCAGGTAGCGGGCGTTGAGCGGCTTGTTGAGGTACTTCTTGACATAGCGGCTACTGGCGGCCCGATCAATGTCTTTCGGGCTGATCGAGGACGAGAGCATGATGATCTTGCACTTCTTCAGCACTTCTTCAGAGAAGGACTCGAACTCCTCCAGAAACTGAAAGCCATCCATGATCGGCATGTTGATGTCGAGAAAAACAATTTCCGGAAGGTTGGAGGCGTCTTCCTGATGTTCCCGGAGGTAATCAAGGGCTTCTTGTCCAGTCTGGAAAACCAGGATATTCTCAGCAAAACTGCTGGATTCTATGATTTTTTCATTGATGATGTTGTCAATTTCGTTGTCATCAACCAACATCACGCTTTGATAGGTCGCCATAATGCAGAGGGCTTGGAGTTATTTGCTTCCGGTCACTTAAATTTTGGAAATTCAGCCATAAGATCAAACATTCCGAGATGCTAAAGGAAGGGCCCTCTGAAGGGTCGATGTAAGAAAAATGGCATTTGTGTCGATTTTTTCAAAAAAGAGCCGGAAGGCTTCAGGAACTAGAAAGGAAGATCGTTTTCGTCAGATTCGGTGACATCGATGGCGTCCTGTTCCGGAGGAGGTGGGGGCGGAGGTACGTTTTCTCCTCCCATGCCAGGGGCAGTCTGTTGTACCGGTTGCAGGCGCCAGGCCTCCAGGGAATTGAAATACTTGGTTTCACCAGAGGGCGCATTCCACTTGCGGCCACGTAGGTTGAAAGATACCTCGATCATGCTCTCCTTCTCAAAGGGGTCGAGCATATCGCAGCGATCCTGCGTCAGTTGAAACAGGATGAAGTTGGGATACATAGGATTCCCGTCGATGTACTCGACGACAAACTCGCGCTTCTTGAAGCGGTCGCTGATTTGAACGGTGTCAAATTTCTCTATGAGCTTACCTTGGATACTTTGAATGCTCATTTGATGCGTTTTCTGTTACAGGTGATAGCAAAAAGGGAGTAAGTAAATGTACAAAAAAGTTCCTAAAAACCGGCCTGGAGGGAGGTTCGGTTTTGCCAGATCAGGCCTCCGACTCGGGGAAAGGCCGCCGTTCGCCTTCGATCAGCTGCTGTACCTCCAATTCGGAGGTGTCCAGATATTCCCGGCAGCGACCGATCAGGGTCATGCCCTGTTGATAGAGGGCTACCTGTTGGTCGAAGTCATGGACTTCCTGCTGCATGCGTTTCAGGAGTTGGCGCAAGGCCTCCAGTTCGGTTTCCAGGGAGAATTCGGGCTTGTCCATAGGATGTAGGGAAATGGGGAAATGCGATCTTTTTCGGGGATTGGGGCATCAGGAAGCAAAGGGTGGCTGACCCTCAGGGTCCTCCCGGCTCACGACAGAGGCGATACGCCCCCGGGCAAAGACAGTCTCAATCTCGTCGCCCCGCCGCAGGTCGCGGCTGTCCCGCAAAATCCTCCCCTCGCGGAGGGTGAGCGAATACCCCCGCTCCAGCAGGCGGGTGATGTCCATGCCGCGTAGCTGCGTCTCCAGCATATCGAGTTCGTGCCGGCGCTGCTGCAGCGCCTGTTTCCAGGCCTGGTGCAGGCGGCCTTCGTAGTCGTCGACTACTTGTCGCTTAAACTCAATGTAGCGCTGCAATTCCCGGCGAAACTGCCGGGTATAGTCATTCAGTTGGCTGCGGACCGCCGACAGGTCGGGGACGACCTGCTCTGCTGCGGCTGTCGGCGTGGAGGCCCGCAGATCGGCCACAAAATCGGCGATGGTGAAATCCGTCTCATGACCGATGCCACTCACGACGGGGACCGGACTATCTACGATGGCCCGGGCTACCGATTCTTCGTTGAAGCTCCATAGGTCTTCCATAGAGCCGCCGCCTCGCACCAGCAAGATGACATCTACGGCCGCCGCCGCAGCGGCCTGCAGGCTCTGGACGATGGCGTCGGCCGCTCCGGCCCCTTGGACAAGGGTCGGGATCACCAGGACCTGCCCCCGGTCGTAGCGGCGGCGCAGCGTGCGCAGCACGTCCCGGATGGCGGCACCGGTGGGAGAGGTGACCACGGCCAGGGTTTCCGGGTAGGCAGGCAGAGGCCGCTTGCGGGCCTGGGCAAAGAGCCCTTCCCGCTCCAGCTTGGCCTTGAGGGCGACAAAACGCTGGTAGAGGGCGCCTTCTTCACGGTCTTTTTTCAGACCATCCACCACGAGCTGATAGCTGCCGCGGGGCGGATATATGTCGAGTCGCCCCCAGGCCTCGATTTGGTCACCGGTCTCAATCCGGTCGGCCCGCTGTACCTGCGAGCGCCACATCACGCAGCTCAGCTGCGACTGCGGATCCTTCAGGCTGAAGTATAGGTGCCCGGAGCTGTGGTAGGTGACGTTGCTGACCTCGCCTCGCACCCGGAGATATCCCAGGACCGGGTCGGTCTGGATGAGCTGCTTGAGATAGCCCGTCACCTGGGTGACGGTGTAGGTGTTTTCGGGGGTGCGCATGCGGCGGAGAAGGATGAAAAAGGCGGGCGTAGGGCCCGCCTTGGAAGGTCATCTGGAATTAGCTGGCCCCGGGCTAGCGTACGATCAGCTTGCGGGAGGTGAGTTCCCGCCCATCGGCGGTGAGGTAGAGGAAGTACATCCCCGCCTGAAACTTGCTGGTCTGGAGGGTAACCGTACCCTGATTGCCTTTGAGGGGCGTTTCGTGCACCATCTTGCCGATCAGGTTGTATACCCGGAGGCGGGCATCGGGCATCGGGCTGGGCAGGTTATAGTCAATGCTGGCCTCGGCCCCGGCCGGGTTGGGGTAGGGAACCGAAAGGCTGGCCTGCCGCCAAAGCTCGTCTTCTTTTGACAATACCCCACCCACGCTAAACTGGTAGGTACGCTGGATGGTGTCGCCGGTGGCGATATCGGCCACAATCATCTTTAACTCACTATAGCCGTCGACGGAGTTGGGAAGGAAGACGACATACTGGGCAAAAGCGGTGGTGTCACCGGCTGCGATGGTCACCGGGCCGTCGCTGGCGTCCTTGGTGGTATCGTAGCACAAGTCCCAACAAAAGTATGTCTGGTGACCGGCGGCGAGGTTTTCCTCGCGGAAAGCCGTGGCCTGGATCTCGCTATCGGAAGTATTGGCGATGCGCATCAGGACTTTGTACTCATTGGTGCCATCCTGCCCGTCAGGCAAAACGTCAATAATGCCGTCAGAGGGGAAGGCAAATTTAAGTCCTTGCTGGGCCTGCAGAGCAGGCAAGGCGAGGAGTCCCGTGAGAAGGAGCGATAGTAATGATTTCATCATATGGTTGGTCAGTTCGGAGGGGCAAAGAGAGTATCCCAGGCGTATCCGGTCGGAATGAGCAAAATTACACAGAAAATCGGGTTGGGGCAAGCCGATTACGGCCGGGATTTGGGACCTGATGTCCCAAAACATGCGGCGATGGCTGGGCGGGGCGCTAGGTGCCCGAACGGTCCCGGCAGGCCGGGAGTCCGGGGG
>RFHL01001302.1 GCA_003696875.1 Bacteroidota bacterium
CTCATAGAATACGAGGTTGTTGAAATGGATCTCGCTGGGTTTCTCAAAAATCCCGACCAACACCACTTTACCTCCAACTCTTGCCAGATCAAGGGCCAGAGCACCCGTTATTTCACTACCCACGCACTCGATGGCCACGTCCACACCGAGTCCGTTGGTCAGGCGGCGCACTTCCGCCACCGGATCGGTTTCAGAGGGATCGATCACCGCGGTAGCGCCGAGTTTTTGTGCGTATTCCTTTCTGGCTTTAGCCATCTCAAGGACGAAGACCTGGCTTGCCCCTGCCGCCCTGGCGGCTTGAAGCGTAACCAAGCCGATGGTACCTGCCCCCACAACGGCAACGGAATCCCCCTGTATCACGGGAGCTCTTCTGATGGCGTGAATGCCAACGGCTAGAGGTTCAACGAGCGCCCCCACATCGGAGGGCATCTCAGGCGGAAGCGAGTAAAGAGTATAGGCCGGAACGTTCACGTACTCCGCAAAAGCTCCGTTGGCCATAAGGCCGGTGAAAGCCAAGCTGCTGCAAAGGCTGTAGCGGTTCATTTTGCACATGTAGCATTCCCCGCAATACTGACAGGCATCCGCGGTGACTCGATCACCGACCTTAACCTCTCTCACTCCTTCTCCGACTTCGACCACTTCTCCTGAAAACTCGTGCCCCAGAATCAAGGGAGCCTGCACGCCGGTGAGAGGATGAGGGGCCGTGGCCGGAATAAAGATAGGACCCGCATCGTATTCATGTAGGTCGGACCCACAAATTCCGCACCAGTGAACTTTGACCTTGGCTTGGCCCGGGCCGGGTGCCGCCGGTTCCGAGACCTCTTCAACCCGCACGTCTCTCTTTCCATACCAAACTGCGGCTTTCATCATCTCTTCTCCTTTCATAAGGGAGGACGGAACCCCAATGCATGTGCCCCGAAGGACGGCACATTCGCGTGACGCTCCCGCAACACCGGCCTGGAGAAACGCCGCCGATGGCTCACAATCACTCCCCATAAGC
>RFHL01001303.1 GCA_003696875.1 Bacteroidota bacterium
ACGGTCTAGATTGCACGGTCTACATGGTGCGTTGCAGCTATGACCAGAAACCCTACCGGGGCATCATGATCCGCGCTTACGGGGCCGAAGTCTACCCATCGCCGTCGCAGCAGACCCGTTTCGGCCGCAAGGTGCTCGCCGAAGATCCCCAGTGCCCCGGCAGTCTGGGAGTCGCCATTTCCGAAGCGATCGAAGATGCCGCCGGTCATGAGGACACCAAGTATTCCCTGGGAAGCGTTCTCAACCACGTGCTTTTGCACCAGACCATCTGCGGACTCGAGGTGCAAAAACAGCTTGAACTGGTGGATGAAAAACCTGATATCCTCACCGGCTGCGTGGGAGGCGGCAGCAACTTCGCCGGTCTTATCCTGCCGTTTATACCACTGAAGATGGCCGGCGAGCGGCTGCGCTTCGTGGGTGTCGAACCCAAAGCCTGCCCCACCCTGACTCGCGGAGAATATCGCTACGACTTTGGCGATGTGGCGCAGCAGACCCCGCTTCTCAAGATGCACACCCTCGGCCATGGCTATTTCCCGCCTCCGATCCACGCCGGCGGTCTGCGCTACCACGGGGAAGCCCCCATTGTCAGCCACCTGGTTCAACACGGCCTTGCCGAGGCCCAGGCCTACTATCAGAACGAAGTCTTCGAGGCGGCCCGCTTGTTTTTGCAAACGGAAGGCTTTCTGCCCGCCCCGGAGACGTCCCATGCCATCAAGGGCGCCATTGAAGCGGCCAAAGAAGCCGAACCGGGCACCGTCATCGTCTTTCTCTACTCCGGCCATGGTCTGCTGGATCTTGCCGCCTACGACAATTACCTCAAAGGGAAACTGACCGATTACGCCTATCCGGAGGAAAATATCCGCAGCTCTCTGAAGGCCTGCCCCGAGGTGTGTGAATTCCCCTAATCTGAAAAGGCGGTTGGCGGTTGGCGGTTGGCGGTTGGCATCGGCTTGGATCGAGTTATGAGGCGCTATTGTCGCCCTCGGGAACTTCTCGCGGATGCTGGTGGGACGCACAGGGTGTCGTGGATCCCGATTCAACCCAGCAATTCTCTGCCAAGTGCATGGAAGTACAAACTTTATCCCCTCTCCCCTCGAGGGGAGAGGGCTAGGGTGAGGGGGTGAAAAGGACCCGTTCCTAATTGGCGGCGCTGGCATTCCAGCACGGGCCGTAACCGCGGTGGGCCCCCATGCCGGCTCCCATATGGTAGCCCCGACCACCTCGCGGACACGGCACGCCAAGTTCCTGTGCCTTGCCGCGAATCTGATTCTGAAGCTGCGCCACCTCTTTGGTCAAGGTTCCGATTTCCGTCGGATCCGCATCGGCCTGCAGGCTCAAGGCACGGAGCCGCGCGCTCTTTTCCGCCAGCTGCCCGCGCAGTTCGGCTGTTTCATCGAGAAATTGCTGGCGGGCCTGGTTATCGACGCCCGCGGCCTGCCAACACGGCCCTCCCATGCCGCCTCCATAGGGGCCGCGGGCCCAGCCCAGGGTTCCAACGGTGAGAACCGCAGCCAAA
>RFHL01001304.1 GCA_003696875.1 Bacteroidota bacterium
CATACAGCCGCACCTCCGTGCCCTTGATCTGGCAGGTATGCACCTGTAGCACCACCTGCAGATTGAGCAGCAGGTAGGTCGGGAGGAGCCATATGAGACTGAGGGCTTGCTTCACGGGCAAATGGTCTGGCGACTAAGGAACTGTTTTTGTGGAAAATATGCAACTGCAGGTCATAAACATTACGAAAAAGCACCTCTCCGGATACCAATCCAGCCTATTCAGGTACGCGACCGGGTAATATTTGGGCTTTCTCCGAAGAATCGGTACTTTTTCTTGTCATCCTCAAGCTACTGTGCCCCTTCCATCCCCTGATTCGCCAACCTCATGCGATGTTTTTTCTGCGCATCTGCCTCCTTCTCCTCGCCCTGGTCCCACTGGGGGGACAGGCCCAGTCCTATCTTGATCGGCTCCAGGCCCACCTCGACAGCGCCCAGGCCGAAAGGGTAGACAGCAGCCGGCTCCGGCAGGTATTCAAGGCCGCGGAGGTCGCCTTCGATGCGGCGGACTATGCCCTGACCGATTCGCTGGTAAGTAGCGTGATGGCAGAGGCCGCAAGGCAAGGGCCGAAGATGGAAGCCGAGGCTTCCTTCTGGAAAGGGTCTGCCCTCTACCGGCAGCGGGAATTTGATAGTGCGGACCACCATCTGGCCCGGGCCGAGGCCTACTATGAAAACCAGGACCGGCCCTATCGGCTGGTCAAGGTGCGAAATTCCCGAGGGCTGATCCGGCTCTATTCCGGCCGCTATGACGAAGCCACCGACAAACTCCTTCAGGCCCTCAAAGTGGCCGAAACCTTGGACGATCCCGAACTGGTGGCAAGCTTCTACTCCAACCTCGGTTGGGTCAACTACCGGGCCGGACTCTACGAGGCCGCCAGAGACTACTCTCTCCAGGCCCTGGCCATTCACCGGGAAACCGGCGACTCGACGGGCATTGCCCAGATCACCCAAAACCTCGGGGCCATCTATGCCGATCAGGATAGCCTGGCGCAATCGCTGGTATATTTGCAGGAAGCCCTGAACATGTGGCAACGCCTGGGCAATGATTTTAAGGTCGCCTGGGGCTACAGCAACCTGGGCGGCATCTACAACTACCTGGAACAATATGAGGAAGCCGATCAGGCGTTTCGGACCTCGATTGAGCGCTTCAAGACGATTGACGATCCTCAGGGAGAGGCTTCGGTGCTGTACAATTTTGGCACCAATCTGGGCGATCGGGGACTATATGCCGAAGGGCTGCCCTATCTGGAGCGGGCGCTCCAGCTCGCGACCGAAGTGGAATACTTTGATGTGCGCTACAAGGCGCTCGATGCGCTCGCCGTGCACCAGTATCATACTGGTCGCTATCGGGAAGCCTACCTGAACCGCTCCCTGGTGGAGCAATTGAAGGACTCCCTCAAAGGCGCCTATCTACAGGATCGGGTGACGGAGCTACAGACCCAGTACGAAACCGAGAAGAAAGAACAGCAGCTGGAGGTGCAGGCCCTGGAACTGGCCAATCAACGGCAACGCAACCAGCGCAACCTCATCCTCGCCGGCGCCATCGGCCTGATAGGCCTCCTCGCTGGCATCGCGATCTACCTGCGCCTGCAGCAGCGCCGCCGTTTCGAAGCCCGGCTCAAAGACCTTGAGCTCAAAGCCGAGAAAGAGCGTATCTCCCGAGACCTGCATGACCATGTCGGGGCTCAGCTCACGGCCATCACCACCAAGCTCAACCTGCTGGGACAGCAGGCCGGCCAGCAAAGCGAGGGCCTGGAAGTCGCATCGCTGGAAAAGCTCGACGAGCACGCCCGCGAGACCATGGGCCTGCTGCGGGATACCATTTGGGCCATCAAGCAAGAGGAGATTGACCTGACGGGTTTGGAAAAAAAGCTCCAGCATTACCTCTTCCGCTACCTTGAGGGCATGGAGCGGCCGACCTGGTCCGTTAAGGCCCATGGGACCTACACGCTCAGCCCCCATCAGGCCCTCACGCTCTTCCGCATCTTGCAGGAGGGTATCCAAAATGCCGTCAAACATGCAGAGGCCGAGCAGCTGCTCATCCGCCTCAACAGCGACGATCATGGTCTGAGCGTGAGTCTTCAGGATGATGGCAAAGGCTTTGATCTGAGCGATCAGGTGCTGGAGGGGCACTACGGCCTGCAAAACATGCAGGCCCGGGCTGAAGAGATCGGAGCCCGGCTAAGCTGGAAATCGGCCACTGGAAAGGGGACGCAGCTGACGGTGGTACTCCCTGGAGCCTGATCGTGAGCCTTGTAGCCCTGTCTTCCAGGCCGGGGCCATGCTCTTCCTACTCCAGGAGCCAGGCAAAAATGGTACAGGCGTACCATTTACCCCGCTACGATCCGGGACTAGCTTGCAAGCGCAACAGACGCATGTCTGCGTCTGGCGTTCATCCTCCTTTCACTAAAAAAAATGCGATGAAAAAGATCTTGCTTCTCCTCAACCTGATGGTTTGTATTCTTCTGGCGGGCCATGCCCAACCCAGCCTGGCAGAGCTTGCCGAGCAACTCTCGACCGAGGACGGTCATGCCAAATTGCAAAAACAGGGCCTGGTACGGCACTTGTACACCGTCACCAAGCATCCCGGCAAGTACTACATTGAGGATGCCCTAAAGTTTGAACGGGTGGGTCTGATCACCCTGATGGTCAAGCAAAACACGGGTGTGAGTACCGAATTGGGGAAAAGCTTTGCGATGGGGCCTGCGGGCTTGCAGGCGATCGCCACCGAGATCGAGTCTCCCTTGGTGGCCAGCCTGAAGGCTGCCGGTGCAGACAAGGGCATTGAAGTCCTAACGCCGGCCGAGTTTCTGTCTTCTCCGGCCCTGGTAGACGAGTATCTGGACATGAGCTTTGAAGGCGGGGCGGCGATCGCCGCCGATGAGGTAAGCCAGGCTCTTGGGTACCGCGCATACGACCGCCTCACCCTACCCGGCGCGGCAGGAGGCCTCGGGGGCATCAAGTATGCCAGCTACTACCAGTTGGGCCTTCTGGCCCAGAAGTGCGGCCTCGACGCGATGATCGTCGCCGTGGTGAATGTCTATCCGGCTATCACCAACTCGGTGGACCGCAAGCTCTTGTTCTACGATCTCTGCTTCAGCAACATCCTCGTCAATCAGACGCCGGTCGTTGAGGGGCGGAAGTATCCCAAAATCCTGGGCGGGTACGTGGCCTGCATGGGCGGCAGTTACAGCTTGCTCAGTTTCGGGGGCCTGCCCATTCTGGAGTTTGATCAGGTGGGGAAAGGGGAAATCCTCTCGGAGGGATTCCAGGTCGTGCCAGGCGGGGGCTTGCGCAGCGAGGTGACCAGCCGGCCGGAATTGCGCCTACAGGCCAACTATGTAGAGGACCTGGGCAAGGTGCTGGGCGCCTTTGCGCCGCACTACCTGCGCGCCACGCAGGACTTTATCCAGGCCAGCAACCAAAAGAATAAGCTTGAATAAGCGGCAGGGGGGATGGGACCTTTACCTTTGGGGCTGTGCCCCCAGCAGGTCTTTGCAGGGTCCCCCGAGGCTTCGCCTCGCCATCCACTCGGTCTGGAAGCCCGAGGTGCAAACGTACGTTCGGGGCTGTGCCCCCAGCAGGTCTTTACTCCCACATTTTTCGTATCTTTTTTCGACTAATCCCCTCCCGCATGATCGCCATCGCCATCGTCGACGACAAGCCCCAGCTAATCCGCAATCTGCAGGCTGCCTTTGAAGGCTCCGAAGAAGTCGAGGTCGTATTCACAGCCATCAACGGGCTACAGGCGGTAGAACGCATGCGGGAGGGGCCCCATCGGCCCGAAGTCATCCTGATGGATATCGAAATGCCCCGCATGGACGGCATCGAAGCCGTCCGGCAGATCAAGGCGGAACACCCAGAAACCGCCATTATCATGCTCACCGTTTTTGACGATGAGGACAACATCTTCCAGGCCATCCTGGCCGGGGCGACGGGCTATTTGCTCAAGGAAGAAAAGCCTGCCCACATCCTGCAAGCCGTGGCCGATGCCCGGGAGGGTCGAATGCCCATGTCCCCGCTCGTGGCCGGAAAAGCGCTGACTTACCTGCGACAGGAACTCCCCACGCGGCGCATTCGCCGCCATAGACCTGAGGACTTTCAGCTCACCCGGCGGGAAAGCGAGATTCTGGAGCAACTGGCCGCCGGGGCCACCTATCCCCAGGTAGCGGAGCGTCTGTTTATCTCCCGGCAGACGGTGCGCAACCATGTACACCACATCTACCAGAAACTTGAAGTCAAGTCCAAGGCCGAGGTGATCCAACTCGCCGAGCGAAACAAGTGGTTTCGCTGAGGAGCGAGCATTGTGATCCTTACGAGGTTATGATGTACTTTGGCGAAAACCCTCCTTGCCATGGCCTCCCTCGACGACCTCCTCCTGCTTGGCGATCCCCGTCTCTACCAGGCCTGCGAGCCGGTTCTGGAAAGCGAGCGCCCGCTCATCCCAGGCTGGGTCTCCGACCTGCATGATGTCATGGCGGAGATCCGGAGCCAATACGGCTTTGGCCGGGCCATCGCGGCCCCGCAGTTGGGCATCATGAAGCGGCTCATCTACATGAACATCGACCGCCCGGTGGTCTTCATCAATCCAGAGTTGCACGACCTGAGTCAGAAGACCTTCGAGTTGTGGGACGACTGCATGAGCTTTCCCAATCTGCTGGTCCGGGTACGCCGGCATCAGGCCCTGACCATTCAATATCTGGACATGGACTGGCAGCCCCAGGTCTGGCGGCTGGAGGGCGACCTCTCCGAACTGCTGCAGCACGAATACGACCACCTGGAGGGCATCCTGTGTACCATGCGGGCGATTGATGACAAGAGTTTCCGCTGGCGGAGGGGGAAGGAATAGCCTAAGACATGGTACATAATCAAGAAACCTGATACCTGAAGGAATGCCATGAAGGACACCCTTTATCCGGGGGGTTTATTCCACGTTTACACCCGGGGCAACAACAAAGAGTCGCTCTTTAAGGCTCAGAAAAACTACGCCTACTTTCTGGGACTCTGGAAAAAGCACATTATCCCCATGGCAGAGGTTTATGCCTATTGCCTCATGCCCAATCACATACATTTTTGTATTCGGATCCGGCCTGAGGAAGTCCTCCCATTGGCATACCGGGAAGGTAAGCGGCATCTTTCACAACCCTTCTCCAACTGCTTCAATGCCTATACCAAAGCGATCAACAAGGCCTATGGCCGTACCGGGAGCCTATTCGAAGAAACCTATCGCCGCAAGGAAGTAACAGATGAAGATTCTTTTTTGCGGTTGGTTGGGTACATACATGCCAATCCACAGCATCACGGCTTTTGCTCCGACTTCCGGACATATCCGCACACTTCATATCAATCGCTGCTGAGCACAAAACCTACCGATCTGAGTAGAGCGGAGCTACTCACCCTATTTGGCAGCAAAAAAGCATTCATTCGGTTTCACGAGGAGGAGAAGAACTGGCGTTCCTTTTTGTCTGATGCATAGACCTAACAGGTTTCCTCAGCAGACTGGGCGATAAACCTGTTCGGTCTGGTCAAGGTGCAATAGCCCCTCAATCCGGATCCAGCACCCAGACCAGGCCCGCCTGCAAGGTCGGTGCCGCCAGGATGTTGCGGGCCGCCAGGGCCAGGCCCGCCGCCGC
>RFHL01001305.1 GCA_003696875.1 Bacteroidota bacterium
GGAGCCGAGCTGTCCGCCGAACGGTGGCGGTTGGCCAAAGGGAAGCCAGGCGAGCACGATTTGATCCTGCGATTCAGACAGTGGGGGAAGGGGGGCGAACGGCCTTGTGAACCGGGAGGACGCCGGGAGGTCTTGAGCCTGTGAACGAGTTTCTGATCGGTGAGGTGACTTTTGGCTTGATGTCTGTATCTGTTATTGTATTATACATGCAGATATGAGCGAGACCGCCTCGCGCCTGCGCCAGAAGCTCTGGCAAGTTTACCGGGCTGTGGATCATACGCTCCACCTCCTCAAGGGAGACGCGCCAATGGTCCAAGGCTCCCTCTACCTCCTGCGCCGCAAGTGCGGCAAACCCAACTGCCGCTGCGCCCGGGGAGAGCTTCATGCCAGCTGGGTCCTGACCCGCAGCGAATCGGGGCGCGGTCGCCTTTACCCGGTGCGAGCCGAGCAGTTGGCCACCCTCCGCCCCTTGGCGCGGGAGTATCGCCGGTGGCAGCAGGCCCGGGCCCGTCTGGTCAAACAGTGCGCCGAAATGGTGGCGCTGATTGATGAGCTGGCCGAAGGCCGGCTCCAATCCTGGCCGCCAGACAAACCCGATGGAGATCCAACTGCTTGAACCCCATCCCCGCCGGGTGCTCGAGGCCTTCCGGCGCGAAGAGTTCGACGACCTGGAGATCCTGGGCCAGGCCGACGAGAAGGCGTTCTTCGAGCTGGGCTTCAAGGAGAAGCTCCTGTTCGATCTGGCTGAGACGATGCCCACGGCCCGCCAGAAGGAGGAGGTGCCGCGGTGGTTTGTGCTGTTGGCCAACCTGAGCCTGAGACTGCACGGGGAACACTCGTTTCTGGGCTGGGAACGGGTGGTGCGGGCCGGCGGGTTGCTGGCGGCGCTGGATCCGGCCATCGCCAGCAAACACCTCGATCCGGTGAGCCGTGAGGTGGTGTTGCAGTGCCGGGGCTTCAACCACAAGAACCACTATGATCGCACCACCCCCTGCGATCAGGACATGCTGCGCAAGTATGTGAAGGACGTAGCCGCCGCGAAGTGGATCGAGTGGTTCAACCAGGAGGTGCAGACGACCTTTCAAAAACACGGGTTCTTCGATCCCGAAGGGGTGTTTGTGGGGGACGGCAGCTATCTGTTCGTGCCGGACAATCCCGCCTACGAAGGTTCGAGCGTACTGTGGTTTGACGCGCACAACCATCCGGTCGACTACGCCAAGCTCAGCCCCGAGGAACGCAAAGGGGTGCGGCGGCGGCGTTGTTACAAGCTGGTGAGCCTGTTGCACCTGCGGGGCGAGTCCTACGTCTATGCGGCCCTGGCCCTGGTGCCGGGCCACCAGCACGAACTGCCGGTGCTCTACGAGTTGGTTGACCAGTTGGTTGGCCGGGTCGGCCCCGGGGTGATGAAGCGCCTGATCCTGGATCGGGGCTTCATGGACGGCGCTCGCATCGCCTACTGCAAGACCGTTCTGGGGGTGGATGTGCTCATCCCGCTCAAACGCAAGATGGACCTCTGGCAGGACGCGTGGGA
>RFHL01001306.1 GCA_003696875.1 Bacteroidota bacterium
GTATGGAATGCTGTTGTGGATGTTCGCCGTCTTAAGTGCACATCCCGTGTGGGCGCAGGAGGTGGAAGCGGCCGCCGCGGGGGGCGGCAAGCCCTGGTGGTTCTGGGTCCTCATCTTGTTTTTTTTCTGTTTTATCCTGGGCATCATCGCCGTGCTCGCGGGGGTCGGGGGCGGCGTGCTCTATGTGCCCCTGGTGAGCGGTTTTTTCCCGTTCCACTTGGATTTCGTGCGTGGTGCCGGCCTGATGGTGGCGCTGGCCGGAGCCCTGGCCGCCGGACCCGGGCTGTTGCGGCGTAACCTGGCGAGCTTGCGCTTGGCCATCCCGGTGGCGCTGATCGCCTCGACCTGTGCCATCCTGGGAGCCTTTTTGGGCCTTGCCCTACCCACCCACATCGTCCAGATGTGCCTGGGTGGAACCATTATTTTCATCGCCCTGCTGCTGGCCACCTCAAAGAACGTGGAACGACCGGAAGTCAAGAAACAGGACGCCATCGGCGCAGCCCTCGGGATGACCGGAATGTACCGGGAAGAATCCACGGGCGAGATCATCGAGTGGCGCACCCATCGCACCCTTCCCGGCCTGCTGCTGTTTATCGTCATCGGCGTCATGGCGGGTATGTTCGGCCTCGGTGCCGGCTGGGCCAACGTGCCGGTGCTCAATCTGCTCATGGGCGCCCCGCTCAAAACGGCCGTGGCCACGAGCAAGTTTCTGCTCTCCATCACGGACACTTCGGCGGCCTGGGTCTATCTCAACAAGGGGTGCGTCATCCCCTTGATGGCGGTGCCTTCCATCGTCGGCTTGATGCTGGGCTCGTTTGTCGGCGTGCGCGTGCTCGCCGTAGCGAAACCCAAGGTCATCCGCTACCTGGTTATCGGCGTTTTGCTCTTTGCCGGTGTGAAAGCACTGCTCAAAGGTATGGGGATCGGTTAAAAAGGGGGAGGTTGTGATCATGGCTCAAGACAAGAAGGCTCAAGCCAAGGCCACGCCGGAGCAGATCCGGTATGCCGATATTCTCTTTTACGGAAGCTGGGCGGGCATTTTCATCATGCTCATCACCTACTTCGTGTATCTTTCCGGGATTCTGGAACCCTACATTCCCTTGCAGCAGGTCGCGCAGTATTGGTCCCAGCCGGTCGACCACTATGTCCACGACGGCCATGTTCCTTTGGGCTGGGGCTGGTTCAAGCTGCTCGGCAAGGGAGACTTTCTCAACTTCATCGGCATCGCCCTGCTCGCCGTGATGACCATCATCGGTTTCATCACTTTAA
>RFHL01001307.1 GCA_003696875.1 Bacteroidota bacterium
CTCATCGTTTGGGAGGTTTAGTTAGGTCTGGTAACCCACTAAATTACTCATTCTGAGCGTCCTTTTATTTTAGACAACTCCCTTTTTTTATCCCCACCAGACCAACCGGTTTCTCACCCGCCATGCCGATCAAACCTGTTAGGTCTTTTTTTATCCCCACCAGACCAACCGGTTTCTCACCCGCCATGCCGATCAAACCTGCTAGGTCTCTGAAATGAGATGTATTCGCCGCACCACCAGACCTAACAGGTTTATCACCCGCCACGCCGATCAAACCTGTTAGGTCTTTTTTTGGCCCCACCATACCAACCGGTTTATCACCCGTCAAGTCGATCCAACTTGTTAGGTCTCTGAATACGCCATCATCTACCGAAACAACGTGATCGTCCCGCCGCGCTCCAGGCGCTGCCCCGAGTTAAAGAGGGCCGTGAGCACGTAGGCATACACCCCCTCCGGGGCGGGGTCGCCCCGGGGCAGGAAGCCATCCCACTGATCCACCGGACTCTGCAGCCGCCGGATCTCCCGGCCCCAGCGATCGAAGATCTTGAGCTCCATCTCTACGATGCCTTCGCCGGCGACCTGGAAAAAGTCATTGTGCCCGTCTTGGTTGGGCGAGAAGGCATTGGCGACAAAGAGTCGCCCGTCGGGAATGATGGTAACCGTATCGGTGAGGGTAACCGGACAAATCAGAAACTCATTGAAGGCGGTCAGGCTGACCACGTAGGTGCCGGGCTCCGTGAAGGTAAAGACCGGCTCTTCCTCTTGGCTCAGGGTCCCGGCCAGGTCCCAGACATAGCTGGTCGCCCCCTGGCTCTGGTTCAGGAACTGCAGGGTACCATCCGACTCCAGAATGGGAGTATTCAGGTCGGGCAGGCTAGAGAAAGCCGGCTGTGCCGGGGGCGTATCGCCCATCTCGACCGTCAGGGTGTCTTCACAGCCTTTCCAGTCGGTCACGGTGGCGAGATAACTGCCCGGCAGCAGGGCGGTAGCTCGTGCCTGATCCTGGGTTGGCTGGCTGTTCCAACTGTACCGGTAGATCCCATTGCCGCCGGTGGCCTGCACCTCGGCTTCGCCATTGGGCAGGGTGCAATAGGGATCTGAGAAATCGACTAGGTCGAGCACGAGGGTGTCGGGCTCCCGCAAGGGAATGAGGGCCGTGGTGTCGCAGCCCTGCGCATCGGTGAGCAGAAGGGTGTAGAGGCCCGCCACCAGGCCAGTGGCGATGCTGTCGGTCTGCTGGGCCGGGTCGTCCCACTGGTATTGATAGGGCGGCGTGCCGCCCACGGGCTGGGCGATCGCCTGTCCGTTGCTTTCCCCAAAGCACCGTACTGCGAGGGTATCCAGGGCGAGGGTTAGCAAGGGGGGCTCGCTGACGGTCACCGGCAGGACGGCAGACACACAGCCATTGCTGTCGGCCACGGTGAAAAAGTACGCGCCGGCGGGCAGTTCGCCAAAGATCGAACCGGCCTGAGGGGACTGCCCATCCAACTGGAAGAGATAAGGAAAAATCCCACCCGTTCCCGCGAGTTCCACTTCGCCCGTGCGGTTGCCAAAGCAGTCCACATCCTGCAGGTCGGTGAGCGTGAGGATCAGCGAGTCGGGTTGAGGAATAAAAACGGGGACCTCCTCGGTGCACAGGCTGTCGTCCTGCACGGTAACCAGATAATTTCCGGACAGCAGTCCCGTGAAGAAGCTGTCTGCCTGAAAGGGACTGGTATCCAGTTGGTACTGATAGGGCCCTACGCCGCCGTTGGCGGCGATCGCGACCGATCCAGTCGCATTGCCAAAGCAATCCACCGCCAGCAGGGAGTCGATCTGTGCCGCTAACGCCGGCGGCTCGGTGACGGTGGTGGTGAGGGTGTCGGTGCACAGGCTGTCGTCCCGGATCACCAGGGTATAGGTCCCGACCGGCAACTGGTCAAAGAGGGAATCGGCCTGAAAGGGGCCGCCGTCCAGGCTGAAGGCATAGGCCGGCACGCCGCCCGCCCCAGTCAGTTGGAGGCCTCCGCTGCTGTCGCCAAAGCAGGCGACATTGCGCTGCCAGTCGATGGCAAAGGTCAGCAGCGGCGGCTCGGTCACGGTAGTGGTGAGGGTGTCGGTGCAGAGGCTGTCGTCTTGCACCACCAGGGTGTAGGCCCCGGCCGGGAGGCCGGGGAAGAAGGGAGAAGCCTGTGGCGTCTGTCCCAGGATTTCATAGCTAAATGGCTGTGTTCCGCCCCCGCCGAGCAGCGTCAACTCGGCGCTGCTGTCGCCAAAACAGGCAACGTTTTTCTGTATGTCAATCGCCAGGGTCAGCAAGGGTGGCTCACTGATCGTCACGGGCACGGTGATGAGGCACAAGCTGTCGTCCTGAATGCTCACCACATAGCCGCCCGCCGGCAGGCCGGCGTAGAGGCTGTCGGCCTGAAAAGGGGCCGTGTCCAGGGCGTAGAGGTAGGGACCGGTGCCCCCACTTCCAGCCGTCGCCACGGCGGCGGTAGCATTGCCAAAGCAGTCCACATCCTGCTGGAAGACGATGCTGCCTGTGAGCGGGCTGGGCTCGGTGATGGTCACGGGCACGGTGGTCACGCAGGCACTGTCGTCCTGTACCGTTACCAGGTAGCTGCCCGCCGCCAGGCCGCCAAAGACATTGGTGGCCTGAAAGGGGCCGGCATCCAACTGGTACTGATAGGGAGCCGTCCCGCCGCTGGTGCCTAATTCGATGTCGCCGGTGGCATTGCCATTGCAGTCCACATTCTCCTGCCTCACAATGGCAGAGAACAGGGAGTCGGGCTCGGTGATGGTCACCACCACAGGGGTGGTGCAGAGGCTATCGTCCCGGACGGTGACGGTATAGGTGCCGGCAGCCAGGCCGGCAAAACTGTTGACGGCCTGGAAGGGCCCGGCGTCGAGCTGATAGGCGTAGGCGGGGCTGCCGCCCTGCGCGAGGAGGGTAATGGCTCCGGTGGCATTATCCTTACAATCCACGTTGCGCTGCTGGTCGAGGGTGGCGGTCAGCAGGCTAGGCTCGGTAATGGTCACGGGCAGGGTAGTCCGGCAGGCGAGGCTGTCTTCGACGGCCAGGGTGTAGGTCCCGGCACTCAGGCCCGGGAGGGTCGGGCTGGCCTGAAAGGGCCCGGCGTCCAGTTGATATTGATAGGCGGCATTTCCGCCCTGGGCGAGCAGGCTGATGGCACCCGTGCTGTTGCCGTTGCAGTCTACGTTGCGCTGCTGGTCAATGGCGAGGGTGAGCAGGGCCGGCTCGGTCATGGTGAAGGGAACCCGCACGATACATGCGTTGGCGTCACGTACGGTGACGGTGTCGGTCCCGGCGGGCAGATTGACGAGGGGGTTGGGTTGGGTGAAGTTGACACCGTCGAGGCTGTAGGCGTAGGGCGCGGTGCCGCCCAGGGCAATCATGGCGACCGTACCGCTGGCATTGCCAAAGCAATCCACGGGCGTAAGGCTGTCCACCCCGGCCGTGAGGCCGGTGGGAGTGACGATGGCGGTGTCGGCCGCGGCGGCGCAGCCGCGGGCATCGGTCACGTGGAGGGTGTAGATGCCCCCGAAAAGGTTGGGGAAGCTGCCCCCGGCCTGGCCGGGGCCGGCATTGAGGTTGTAGCTGTAGGGCAGGGTGCCTCCAGTGGCCAGACCATCAATCTGGCCGGTATTGTTGCCAAAGCAATCGACATCCAGCACCTGGGTGATGGCGAGGCTGAGCGAATCGGGCTCGGTGAGTGTGATGGTCTGCTGCTCGGTACAGAGGCTATCGTCCCGTACGGTGACGGTATAGCTGCCATCCGGTAGGCCGGTAAAACTGCCGCTAGCCTGGAAGGGATTGCCATTGAGGGAGAAAGCGTAGGCCGGACTCCCGCCATTGGCACTGAAAAAGAGGCCGCCGCTGGCATTGCCGTAGCAGTCAATGGTCCGGGTGCTGTCGAGGGTGAGCGTCAGCGGTGTGGGCGCGGTGAGGGTAGTGGTGAGGGTATCTGCACACAGGCTGTCGTCGCGAAGGATGACCGTATAGCTCCCCGCCGGCAAGCCGGCGAAGCTGCCATTGGCCTGGAAAGGGCTGCCATTGAGGGAGAAGGCATAAGCTGGGCTGCCGCCGCTGCCGCTGAGGCTCAGGCTGCCGGTGCTGCCACCGTTACAGGCGATGTTTGCTTGCTGATCCAGGCTGAGGGTGAGGGCGCTAGGCTCGGTGAGGGTCAGGTTGAATTGCCGGCTGCAAAAGTTGGCGTCGCGGACGGTGAAGCTATAAGGTCCCGCCGGCAAGCCGGCGAAGGTGGGCGATGCCTGGAAGGTGACGCCATCGAGGCTGTAGCTCAGCCCGCCTCCGCCGCCTGCGGCGGCGAGGGTGACGCTGCCATTGGCCTCACCAAAGCAGGCCGGTCCCTGTACGCTGGCTGCACTGAGGCTGAGTGGCGCCGTGACCGTGATTGTAAGACTGGCCGAAGCCGCCGGGCAAACCCCGGCGGCAGGGACGGTGTAGGTGTAGGTGCCGGGCGGGTCGTTGCCCGGCTGGAAGGTCCCGCCAAAGGCCCCGCCGGGGCCGGTCCAGCTACCGTTGGCGGCGGGGGTGCCGCCCAATTGAGCGAAGAGGTCCACCGGCAGGGTGTCGCAGATCACCAGGGGACCGCCGGTCCCCGCGTCGGGTGGGGGCAGGATCTGTATGTCCAGGGTGGCGGTGTCGACCGGGCAGGGGGCATTGCCGACAAGGTAGCGGTAGGATCCGCTGGGGTCTATGGATGGAATGAAGGTGCCGCCAAAGGGCGTGCCGTTGGGGCGAATCCACTGCCCGCCGGGATCGGGATTGCCGGTGAGCAGGCTGAACAGGTTGACTGCCCCCTGAGTGTTGCAAAAGGTGAGGGCATCGTCGTTACCGGCCTGGATGGGGATGAAGTCGAGGAAGAAAAAGCGGGTGGCGGTATCGGCGGTGTTGCCGCAGAGGTCGTTGACGCTGCCGGCATTGCCGGTGAGGCGCAGGGCGTAGAGGCCCGGCGTGGTGATGGCAGGCGTCACGTCGATGCTGAAGGTGTTTTCCTGGGTTCCGCCCGCAGCACAGACGGCACCGCTCACGCCCGAGAGGGTATAGGGCCCGCCGGGGCCGGCGAGTTCGAAGTCTGCGTCAGAGACGGAGTTACACTCGACATTTTCCGTAAAGCGAAAGCTCAGGCTGGTGGTGCCACAAAAAACCGGCGTCACCACCGAGTCGATCTGCGGCGTGACGTTGTCAAAGATCACCGCGGAAGAGGAGGAGAAATCGAGCAGGTAGCCAAACTGCGTGGAGGAAAAATTGCTGATGTTGATGGCGTAGGTCTGCCCGGCCAAAACGGGGATGCAGGGTTCATTCTGGGCGGGACAGTTGGCAAAGTTGCCAGTAGGGCCGGTTACCCCGCCGCAGCCTACGTTGGGGGCAAAGTTGCAGCTCACTTCGAGGCCGGGGGTGGTGGCGATGTCGGCGCAGTCGGCATCGGTGAGGTCAAAGACCGCCCAGTCGTAATCATCAAAGCCATTGATAGGCGAGATGCTGAAGCAAAGGTTGCCGCCCTGCTGCACGGTGAAGGTATACCAGACGGAATTCAATTCGCCAGCGCCCAGGCAGGAGTTGAAGCCATTGATCTCGTTGGGGTAGTTTCCCGGGCCGGAAAAGGAGTTGGTCTGCTGGTACAGGTTCTGGCAGACGGCAATGGCGCCGTCGCAGTCCTGATTGGTGGGCACCTGGGCGCGCAGCAGGACCGGCAGGCAAAAAAAGGCCAGAAGAGGAAGGAGGAATCGCATAAGCAAGGCGGCTGGAGGATCGTCGGGAGGGGGGAATACCCGTAAAGCCAGCCCGGAGGGCTGGCGGGAGGGAAGCCGTTAGTAATACAAGCAAGGGTGGTTTTTCCCCATAACAGGAGCGGACAAATCGGTATCCCCCTGACGACACGCCTAGGAGAGGCCCGAGGTTGGGTCATATCCTGATAAAACCACCAGCCCATTGGTATTTGTTCACCCGGCCGCCCATTTTGCGGAAAAATTGCGAAGTCCGTGGTTCTCAGGGCAGAGTTTCTCTCTATCTTCTATCTTGGATGTCTATACCTCTTTCTCATGCCCGATCTCATCCATATCCTCAACGGCGACGCCCTCGCCGAGCAGTTCCCGGCCGGTCTGCCGGGCACCCGTTTGGTTAACCGCGAGTGCCTGGTCGAAGGGCCGGTGGCGGGCGATACGCTCCCGGTTTTTTGGGCTAATCGGGCTCGCTATCTGTCTGCAACTTATCCGGATACGCCCGAAGCCCATTATCAGGAGGCCGTCGCCCCGGCCTTTAGGCAGATGCAGGCCTTGCCGGCTTCGGTGGATATCAGCCTTTGGTTTGAGGATGACCTCTTTTGCCAGGTCAATCTATGGTTTGTGGCGCATCTGCTGCTGACGGCCCATCCGGGCCGGACTTTGTGGCTGGTGCGTCCCCCGGTGCATACCCCTTACGGCTTTGGCGGGCTCTCTCCGGACGCGCTCCACGCCGCGCACGCGGCGCGGCGGGTCCTGCCCGCAGAGATTGCTGCCCTCTGGCCAGCCTATCAGGCCAGGGATGTGACGGCCCTGCCACAAGCCGCGGCGGCTTTGCCCGACGATTTTGCCTTTATCAGCGCCGCCGTCCAGGCCCATATCGAGCGCCTCCCCCGGGGCGACGACCCCGGCCGTCCCATCAAGGCCCTGCGCCGCATTATGACCCGGCTGGGAACCGAGGCCTTTGGGCCGGTCTTCCAGGCCTTCTGCGCAGAAGAAGCCATCTATGGCTTCGGGGACTTGCAGGTGCACCGCCTGTGGGAGGAGGCACGGGGGTAGGGAAGGAAGTTCGAAGTTCCTGGTTCAAAGTTTCTCGGAGGTGCTGAGTCCTGGAAAGGATAGAAGCGGATGCTCGGAATTTTGGTTTGACCTCTCTTCTCTGGCAGCGAAGCGGTCTGACTTCTTTCTATTCCTCTGGAATAAACACCCGATCCGGCCGGTCGCCATAGCTCGCCCCGAGGTCACGGGGCTCGCAAAACCACACCAGCTGCCCCAGGGTATTGAGCTCGGCGGGGAGTTGGGCTGCATCGGGATGGGTGTCCTGAAAAAAGCCGAGCATCACCTGCTGCAGCTCTGCCACGCGGCCAGCCTGATCGGGCCGGTAGGCCAGATTAGTGGTTTCCGCCGGATCATTTTCCAGATCATATAAGCGGTGAAAGATGCCCGAAGGCCCCAAACCGGTTTCATAAGTCAGGTCCAGGTCCCGCTTGCCGGTGGCAAAGACGTACTTCCAACGGGCGCTCGCCACCATGGCCATGTGGTCATGCAGGTACTCGGCAAAGACATAGGCCTGCCCCCGGGCCGTATCCGGTCCGGCGAGGATGGGGCGCCAGCTATGGCCCTGATGGTCAGGATGGGGCTCCATCCCGGCAAAGTCGGCCAGGGTAGGGGCTAGGTCTACGAGCGATACGAGCGCGCCCGTCTCGGCGCCCTGTGGCACCCCTGGTCCCCGCATCAGCAGGGGCGTTTGAATAGCCTCTTTCCAAAAGGTATGCTTCTCAAATCGCTTGTGGTCATTGAGCAGGTAGCCCTGGTCGCCAAAGTAAATGACCAGGGTCTCCTCGGCCAGCCCGAGGCTGTCGAGGGCATCCAGGACCCGGCCCACCTGCCGGTCCATGTGGGTCACGGAGCGGTAGTAGCTCGTGATGATACCCCGGCGCTCAGCCTCGGTGAGGCCGCGGAATATGGCCGGCACCCAGCGGTCGTCCTCCGGGCTGCCCAAGGGCAGTGGGACGCTGTCGGGATCATACAGTTCTTGAAAATCGACCGGATAGGCAAAGGGGGCGTGCGGCTCGTGAAAGGCCAGCCAGGTGAAGGTGCGGTCCCCGGCGTGGGTGGCGAGCTGCTGGATGGCCTGATCGGCCAAAAAGGCGGCTTCACTCTGCGGGGCCCGCTCGGCCACAGGCAGCATGTCGGCGTTTTTCAACCAGCGGATATCCTTGGGGTCCCGGGGCTGGGCCGGGTTTTCGCGGGTGGGCATGCCCGTGGGCAGGGAGAGATCAGCCTGCCCGGCGCGCCAGCGCCGCCAGTCGCCTTTTTCAATGGTCTGGTCAAAGCCATGTGTTGGTGCCCCTTCTGCATAGAGCGGCCCCCATACCCAGCTATTGAAGTGGGTCTTGCCGATGATGGCGGTATGTACGCCCGCCGCCTGCAACTGCTCGGCGATGGTCACATTGGGTTCATCAGGAAAGGGGGTGAAGAGGAGGTTCACGCCGGTGGCGTGGGGATACTTGCCACAGAGGGCCGATTGCCGCGTGGCTGAGCAGATGGGGGCATTGGCGTAGGCGCGACGAAACAGCAGCCCCTCGCGGGCGAGTCGATCCAGGCCAGGGGTCTGGATATACGCATTGCCGTAGGCCCCGAGGGCGGTGTAGGCATGGTCATCGCCTACGATGACGAGGATGTGGCGAGGGGCCTCGCTCGTTGGGGCAGGAGAGGAGGTGCAGCTCAGCGCAAAGAGCCATGGCAGCAGGATTGGCAGCATTTTCATGCCGGAAGATGCGCAATCCCACAGGCTTGTCTATCCGGTGGTGTGGGGCTTCTATGCTGGAATCAGGGCTCGGGAAACACCCGATCCAGGTCGATCTCCCAGCCGGGAAACACCAATGACGGAACCCGATCGCCGCGCAGGTAGGGGCGCTGCCGCCCTTCAAATTTTCCGGCTTCGGTGCGGTGGTACACCATCAGGGTCTGCGCGTGGGGGTGAATGATCCAGTATTCCTGCACCCCGGCGTGCTGGTATAGGTCAAATTTCTCGGTAAAGTCCTTGCGGGAGGTGCTGGGCAAAAGAATCTCAATTACCCATTCGGGGGCACCCAGACACCCGCGGGCGTCAAGTTTGGCAGGGTCACAGACCACGCAGAGGTCAGGTTGTACCACGGTATTGATCTTGTCATCCTGCACCCGCTCCGGCGGCAATGGGAGCCACACGTCAAAGGGAGCAAAAAATACTTTGCCCGGCTTTCCTTCCAGAAAGGGATCAATTTGTCGAAGGAGGCGTCGTGCCAAGCGCTGATGCTCCAAATTCGGAGCCGGGGACATCCGATGAATATGTCCCCGGATTAACTCCACCCTCTCGGTGAAGCGCCAGGTGAGGTAATCCGCATAGGTGTAGCGGGCATTGAGGTCAAGCTGATTCAGGTCCGTGATCATGGGTGGGGGAGGTGGGATTGATTCCCCAGGGTTTTGGGTACGTGTCTGACCAGTCCATAGGTTTATTTTTCAGGAAAGAAGTCCTCCCTTCGGGTTTTGAAAATCGGTACTTATGGCCCTTTACGGGTGTACGTCAATTTTCTATAGCGAAAAAATGCGAGCGCTTCGACGGGCTTCCCGGTGCATTGGGGCATTTTTTCGGTGGTTGAGCCGGTTGGTGAGCCTGTCGAAACAGTCGAAGCCCTGAAAAAATGCCATCTGACGTACCCCCCCCCATTACTGCCCACCGAGACTTTGATTATACTTGTCAATATGGCGCCTTATCGCCTCTTTATCCTCCAAGGCGATCCCCTCGGCCATCATGCCCATAGCCACGGTTTTTGCGGGCCCCCAGTTGGACGCATCCTGCGACCGCTCGAAAAACGTCCCTTTCAGCTCATCCACCAAGGTGCAGAGACCGGCTACGTTCTTCATTTCGCCTTTCTGCTCCATAAACCAGAAAAACTTGATCAAGATCTCGGGGTAGGATTTGAAAAAATCGGGCTCCGCCGTGAGCTGTTTGGGGATAAGGTCGAGCAAGAGGCTCTGTACCGTGGCTTGGTCGAAATCTTTAGGCCGCTCCCGCTCATATTGCCAGGCATGGCTCATAAAGCTGAAGGCGACATGTTCGGCATGTTCTCTCTTGTTCCTAGGGAGCTTTCGGACGTCATGGCTGCGGGCAAACTCTTTGGCCCAAGCTTCCATGGACGGTCCAAAGGTTTGGGTTTCCAGGCCGAAGTCAGGGCCGACGTCATTATCAACCTCTCCCCAGCCCCATTCCTCCTGCTCGAGCTCAAGTTTTCCAAGCATGTAAAGGACCGAATCAATCCGTTTTTCAATTATGGAGATGGCTTCCTCTTTGGATAGAGGAAATGTTCGAACGGGGGCTGGTTCTAGAAAGTCTTCATCTACTGGAACTTCCCAGCATGGCGCGCCATGTTCCTGCGTGATTGCGAGCCATTGATCAGCCAAGAGGAGGATTGCCTCCGCGTCTAGGGCAAGGAAGGTACCTTCCCCATCAATTTCTAAAAAGGTTCCGTACCCATCAGGTATTCCCATATTCAGGTATTTCTCTGCATGCTCATCACGCAAGCGCACACTTTGCCCCAAGGCAAAAGGGGAAGAGGTTTTCTTTTTCTTGGCCATGGTTTGGTTAGGCTGGGAGTAGAATTTGAGAGAGTTGTCTTTTCTTAAGATGGCGTTCCTTTTCCAGAAAAAAAAGTCCGCATGCATTCGTACCCTCCCTACTCATACCGAAACCAGACGGTCGCCTTACAGGCCTGATCCACCTCGGCCTGCACCCAATGCGCGCTGTAGCCCGCCGGGAAGGTATGACGCATCGTTTCTCCTGCCTTCAAGGCAAAGGTGCGGTAAGGGACCGGATCGGTGGCGTAATGGGCGGGATAAACCACAGCGTCAGCTGCACGTCCTGGTCGGCGCGCATCTCGACCGCCTTGCGGTCGTAGCCGGTCATGAGATACCGGTCCGAGCGCTGCCCCGCCCGGACGGATGTATCTTTCCAGACGCCACCCTCGCCCCGGGGCTTGCCCAGCTTCCAGAGGTCGTCGATGGCTCCGGCCCAGAGGGCGACTTTGCCCGAAGGATCGCGGAGGAGGTGGGGCGAATCGGGGGCCTCGGCCTGTACACCGCTGAGCAGCAGTAGGCCGTTCCAGGTGGCAAAGTCGCTGATCAGCCGGTTGTGCGTCGCCACGGGCCGCATCATGTCGTAGCGGGGCTCCTCGCCCACGATCTCCAGCGGCAACTCATAAAAGGTGTCGTGAATGTTGGCCAGGGCGCGCTCGGATTGCAGCTCGCGGACCCGCCGCAGGGCGTCCGCAGGATAGCTGCCCTGCCCCTTGGGCAGGCGCAGGCGGCCCGCCTCGGTGTCCAGATAGACCGAGGCTTCGTCTTCCCCATAAATCAGCTGGGGCATTTCGTAGCGCGCCCAGGGGAGCGGTTCGGTCCCCATCGCCCGCAGGGCGCTGCTGCCGCGCAGCCCTTCCTGGTACGTAAGGGCAAATTTGTCCAACTCAAAGGCGGTCTTTGCCTGAAATCGTCCCGCCGCGATTTGCCCCGCAAAGACCGTCAGGTTCCAGTTGTCGTGGTTGGGGTAAAGCTTGGTGTGGGGCACCGCGCCGGGGGCTTCAGCCGGGGCCAGCCCGGCGAAGAGGTCCGCCTCCGCCCGGTCCGGATCGGACTCGGTCAGGTGAAAGGTGGCCGTCAGTCGCACGTCCTGCGCGCTGCGCAGGCGAATCCATTCGGCGGTTTCGGCCGCGTCAAACAGCACATATTCATAACCATCGGCCGGCAGGTCAACTGTCCGCAAGGGCTCCCATTGGCCGTCTCCTCTACGGTCCACCTCCAGGTGGACCTGCGTGGCCTGAGTCCCATGGTTGCGCAGGTGCAGCACCCGCTGGTCAAAGCCGGCGAACAGGAAGGGGAGCGAAGGGGCCTCGGTTGCTTCCGCATCTTCCAGCCAGATCGACCCATAGGCCGAACGGGGGCCCCAGTGTTGCAGGTCTTCCCATTCGCCCATCCAGAGGTTGGATTGGGGCTGCCCGGCCAGGGGGTTGCCCTGTATGCTTACTTCATCGGTGGCGAGGACCAGTTTGCCATTCCAGTGGAGGAAATCCGGGATGTAGCGCAGGTGGGAGCCCAGGGGGCGAATGCCGGCCGTTTGGGTGGCGGAGAAATCGCCGGGGAAGTCGAAAAACATGCCGTGCATGTCCATCAGGAAGCGCCCGTCCTGGACCTCCCGGATGCGGGGCCACTCGGTAAACCAGCCGTGGCCAGGGTCGTTGTTGTAGGTGGCTTTGGGTAGCAAAAAGGTGGACCATTTGCCCTGATCCATGACCTTGAGCCGCAGGGCCCGCTTGTCCCAGCCGATCGCCCAGAGGGGCGAGTCGTCGTCCGGCACGGCATGGATGCCGTGGCGGGTGGTCACATCGGTAAACTGCTTGCGCTCAATGACGCGGTAATGCGCCCCATCGTACTCGGCAAGAACCCCCAGCTTTTCTGGCCACAGCATACCGGTGCTGTTTGCCTGCCATTTGGCCACCTGATCGCGGCCCCCGCCATTGTTGGCGAGGATGAGCTTAGTTGACCATATAGAGCTTGCCCTGCCACTCGGCCAGCGCCCCGATGCCGCATTCCCACTGCCCGGCCAGGCGATCCGCTTCTTCATAATGCGGGACGTAGCTCTGCCGCTGATCTGTCCGGCTGTGGGTATAGGTCGTCAGGTGCGGATAGACACCGCTGATCTCATAGCTGCCGCTGATGCGGCCGTAGTGGCCGCCTTCGGGGGTGTAGGTGGCAGGGCTGGGGCATGGTCCTTCGGACCGGCACAGGCGCTGAGCAGGCAGGTAAGGCCAAGGCCTAGGATGAGGGCGTCGTTCATGAGGGGAGTTCGGAGCGAATGGAGAAAGGGCGTAACTGAGGAGGAAAGAGCACATTTTGAGCTTTTTCTCCCAACTTAGGAAAAAGTGACTCCGGGTCGCCAGGGAATGCGCGATCCATGCCTATTTTGAGGCCTATGAAAACCCTGACCTTCGAAACCCGCAAGTACGGGCGGGAGCTGCTGCTCGACGCGGTCGATGAGCAGGACATCGACTTTGTGGACGACGAACTGGTGCTGTCTTTCTATGCGGTCTTTTTTATAAATGAAGGTTCGGGCACGTATCAGCAGGATTTGTTCGATTTTCCGGTCCGGCCGCATCAGGTGATTTTCATTCGTCCTTCGCAGGTCAACGTGGTAAAAGATATGCAGGTGGACCGCTGTCAACTGATCGTCTTTGAGAGTGGATTTCTGGATGAATTTTTTGTGGATCACAACTTCATCCACCGTTTTCGCTGTTTTCACAGCCTGGAGGCCCCGCCGCAGCTGGAGCTGGAGGCCGCGACCTTTGACAAATACTATGAGCTGGCCCGGGACATCAAGGAAGAGATCCGCGCGCTCTCGCCCGACAGCCCGCACATCCTGCGGTCGCTGATCTACTACCTGCTGGTCAAACTGGACCAGCACTACGCCCTCCGCTACGGCGTGCGCCGCAGCAATGTGGCCGAGGCGCCCCTGCTCGAGTTCCAGAAGCTCCTCTTTACCCGCATCCGCCAAAACCTGACCGTGGAGGCCTATGCCGCCGCACTTCAGATCAGCCGGGTACACCTCAACCAGCTGTGTCGCCGGTATCTGGGCAAAACCGCCAAGCAGGTTATCGAGGCGCATTTGCTCTCGGAGATCAAAAAGGAGATCAAATACGGAAACAAGGATGTGGCGGAAATCGCCTACGACTTTCACTTCTCGGCTCCCTCCAACTTTTCCCGCTTCTTCAAGCGGATGACCGGCATGTCGCCCCAGCTTTTTCGGGATCGCTTATCAAAATGATACGCCCTTTTTCGCTCTGATACAAGGTGCTCCTTTGCCAACCTGATCTTTGCATGACTGTTTATTTTCACCTAACCAACTGTCATGCAGACTTTACGAATGATGGCGATCTTGCTGGTCATGGCCGCGAGCCAGATGGCCGCTTGTCAGCCAAAGCCCAAGGAGCCTACACCCGATCTATCCGATGACGTTTTTGAATTGGCGATCCGCCGGGTCAATCCCGGCCAAAGCCTGGCCGGCTTCACCGCTGCCCGCGATGCCTTTGTCGCCAAGCTGATGGCCGAGGCAGGCACGTCCAACGACCGCGAAGTGCAGCCTTTTTTTGATTTTCTGGGAACCGGCCTGCCGCTGGACAGCGTCTACATCGGCATGACCCAGTACCAGGACGCCGAGACCTTTGCTGCCCTGGGGCAGTCTCTCGCTGGCATCCCGGAAGCCGCCCCCTTTATGGGCGCCTTTACTCCGCTGGTGTTCGAGGCCCTGCAGCCCATCGCAGGCTATGGCCCCGTCGACTTGTCGACGGTCGCGCCCCTGGGCAGCGGGCAGGTGCTGGAGATTGCGGTACGGGACCTCTCGGCCTATGCCAACCTGGACCAGGCCGACTACGAAGCCAAGCGTGATGCCTTTTTGGCGCTGCTGGCGCAGCAGCCGGGCTTTGTGCAGGAGATTCAGTGGCAGTCTATTCTGAATCCCACCATTGTGGTTGGTATGACGGTCTATGAGAGCCAAGCCGCCGTCACGGCCATCAACAGCGATCCCGCTTTTGTCCAGAGCGAGGAGGCGATGAACTTCATCGGCAGCTATCCGCCCACCGTCTTCGGGATGCTCAACACGGTCCTCAAGTAACATTTCACCGCTTCACCGCAAAAAACATGGTACAAGAAATCGCTATCCGCAAAGTAAAAGCCGGGCAAGAGGAGGCCTTCAAAGTCGCCCGTCGCGCCCTGATCCAGAAGCTCAAGGCCCAGGAAGGGGTGGAAAAAGACTGGGAGTTCCAGTCCTTTTTCACCATGCCTGAGCCCGATGATGCCGATGTCTTCGTGGGGATGACCCGCTACGATTCGGTGGAAACCGTGCAGCGCATTTCTGGTGCGCTGATGCAGTCCCCAGAGGCGGGGGCCTTCTTCTCGACCTTTGACATGAAGGCCTTTGTGCTGGTGCAGCCCGCCGACGGCGGGGACTTCCGGATGGAGGACTACGTGCAGCCTGGCCATGTGCTGGAAGTGGCTGTTCGGGTGCCCAAGGCCGGGCAGGAAGCGCAGTTTGACGCCCTGCGGAAAGGCTTTTTTGACCAGGTCGCGGCGCAGCCCGGCTATATCTTCGACCGGGAATTTCTCGACCTGCAGTCGGGCGACAAGGTAGTGCTGATCGGCTGGGAGAGCCAGGCTGATTTCATGGCCGCGCTGGGAGTCTTGCAGACCCGGCCCGAGATGGGCGCCTTTTTTGGCGCCATCGAGGCCAAGGCCTATCAGGCGCTGACCTTCAGCACCAACGATTAGGCACAAACATGAAATCCTTTTTGGGGAAGCTGGCCATCGCCAGCTTCCCCTTTGCTGTGAATATGGGGGGATTTGTCCCTTGTGAAGGCTCCTCAAACCTTCCGTCATGGCCCTCCATCCGTATTCCCCCGACTGGCCGCAGCAGTTTGCGGCCATCTGGGAAAACCAGCCGCCCATCCTGAACACCGGCGAGCTCTTTGCCATCACCGAGCATCCCCGCTACAAGCTTGAGGTAGGGGCCCCTGAGACCGACAACCTGGCCCGGATCTACGCCCAGAAGTGGGTCGACTTTTTCCGCCAGCTGTGGGAGGCTTTTGTGCTCCTGCGGCAGACGGATCTCCTGCCCAGAGAAAAAGCGGCCAATACCTTTTTCCGCGGGCGCAGTTGCGCTTTGTCCCAGCGAAAAAAATAAAAGAGGTAGCGAGGATTGATCATCTTTAGGGTGCTCAAACCAAAAAGAACCCTAAAGATGATCAATCCTCGCTACCTCTTTTATTTTTTTCGCTGGGACAAAGCGCAACTGCGCCCGCGGAAA
>RFHL01001308.1 GCA_003696875.1 Bacteroidota bacterium
GTGCCTGAAAGGGGCGAAGCCGCCCGGACCGAAGGGGAGGGCCGTAGCCTGGAAGGGACCGGCCCCCCGGAGGTGCGCCAGCGCTCCCGGGGGGACACGCCCTGTATCAGAGGTCAGAAGATAGATGCCAGTGGTCAGAAAGAACGAAGACAAGACCGTGCCACTACCTAGGCCCGGGTTTTATACCCGATTGAGAGGCGAGACTTGTGCGGAGCTCGTCGAAGTAGACGAGACCAGAAAAATTTCTGCGCCCGAAGGCCCTTTCAGGGCCGCTCGTCCCTGTATTCCCTTCTCTGCCTGCTTATGTATTCCCCATGAATAAACAAGGTAGAAAAAAAATTCTCGCCGTGCATATTCTGGCCCTGACCAGCCAGAAGTACGGACCAAAGTTGTCACAAAATACACCCGCGGCTGCCTCATCCAGAGGCAGCCGCGGAAAGATGCAGGGACGGGATCCCTTTTCTAGAAGGTGAAAAGCTGGGTGAGGTCGCGGCCTTCGGCCGCGTAGAGCACGATCACGAGGATGACGCTCACGATAAGGCCGAGGGCGGCCTTGCCCAGGTCGCTGAAGAGCATGGTGGCCAGGTCTTTGTCGGGTTTGGGGCCAAGGCGCATACGGATGGCGAGCTCGCGCCCGGCGAGCAGGCCCAGAAAGACCCAGGTGGTACTCATGGGCAGCTTGGCCTCCCAGAGGCCCAGGATGTTTTGCTTGAAGATGAGCAGAACGACACCGTAAAAGAGGTCGATGAAGGTGGCCGAACGGATGTCGGCGGTATTGGTCTTGGCCCGGACGATGCCCTGGATGGCGCCACCTCTCTGGTAGAAGATAAAGGCGAGCAGGCCGAGGATCACGACCAGCGAAAACAGAAACATGCCGGGGCTCAGTTCCTCGGGGGGACCCAGGTACACATAGATGTTGGCGAGGTCTTGGGTGAGCCACTGCGACCAGAGAAAGCCGGTCGAGAACCACTGGGCGACGGTCCAGAAGGTGCCGTTGGTCAGGATGCCACGGTCTTCCTGGCCGCCTATCGGATGCTGGACAAAGTATCGCTCCAGCAGGTTGCTGAGCCAGATGTAGAGAAGCCAGGCCAGCACGAAGGCGATGGCGTAGCCAAAGAGGGACTTATTGAGCATCCCGGGCAGGCTGCCGCTGGAGAAGAAGGTGAGGATGAGGAAGGTGGTACTGACCGGTATCCCAAAGCGGGTGATAAAGAGCAGCACCAGGGGCGGCAGAACATACCACCAGGTGAGGGTCTCGGGAATATGGATCTTGTCCAGCCGGTCAAAGGCCACATCATTCCCCCCCAAAAAGCCGCCGTAGCCCAGGTAGCCGATGATGAGGATGGTGGCCAAAAGTCCCCCGGCATAGAGCCAGAGGACCCACCAGGGGCGTTTTTCATTGGAGGTAAGAAAGGTACCGAGGGTCTGGATGACGTCATTGCCCACGACCGAATAGGAGGCGAGGGCAAAGCCGGTCGTCATGATGAGTAGTTCCATGGAACAGGTGTTCTTGCGAGGGGGTTGCCGGAAAAAATAAAAAGCGCCGGGGGGATGCCGGCGCTGAAGCAAACCTACACGTTGAGTTCTTCCAGCATCTCCTGGAGACGCTGCTGATCGATTTTGCGAAACTTGACTTTGATCTTGATCGTAGGCCGCTGGTTGCGGCCTTTGCGCTTGGGCTTCTGGATCAGGCGCTCGGGGGTAAACGAGAGCTTGGCCACCCAGGGCGTGCCATCGTCGTCATATTGAATGCCGATCAGCACAAGGCGGGTCTCGGGGTCAAGGTACTTGACCTTGGTAGCTTCGTAGATGCGGGTACTCACCTTGCGCAGGGGGATAAAGGTCCGCACGATCTCGCCCACCACCATGGCGATGGTGTTGCGCTCATAGCGACGCCCTTTGAACTTGACGGTAATGTCGATCCCCTGGTCTTCGGGATCGGTATTTTGAGAGCGGTACAGGGGCCGGGCGATGGTATAGCGCCCGGGAGCCTCCACTTCGAAGGTATAGGCCTTGTCCCGGCCTTTGTAGCCGACCTCATAGTTCATTTCATTCCAGGTCTTGACCGCCGCAAAGGCGGGATCGCCCTGGTCGCCAGGCCCGGCATTGCGCTGGTTGCGGCGCCCGCCCCGGGCACCCCCGCTGCCCATGTAGACCGACACGTAGGGATCGCGGCGGGTAGCAGGCAGGTCTACCTCGAAGCGGGCTTCGGGCCGGATCTTGAGCGGGCGGCGGCCCGCCCGGGCGGCAAAGGAGAACATGCCCTGGGCTTCCAGAGGCCCATTTTTGTCGATGGTGGGCATCTCCGCCAGAATGATATCGCTACGGTCAAAGAGCTCCTTGACCTCCATCTCCACCTCGGCCTCATCGGTCTCAAAGGCATCGGCCGGTACGGTGATGTGCATGCCCCGGGGGGAGATGATCACCGTGCGGCGGGCGGGATTGATGTTGAAGGGGTTGTAGTTGCAATAAATGGTGTCGGCTTCGGGGATCACCTCTTCCTGCACCGGCGGGGTGGTCACATAGGCCGAACTGTCGACCTCATAGACGGGGGCGACGGTCTCGGAGGAGAAGACGATGGAAAGGTCGGCCCGCCGGTTGAGCCGGCGACCGGAATAGCTGTCGTTGTCGGCAACGGGCTTCTCGGTCCCAAGACCGATGTAGGTCACCCGTTCCAGGCTCACACCTTGGTCCTTGAGGTAGAGGGCGATGGCCCGGGCCCGCTCTTCGGACAGGCGCAGGTTATAGGCATCAGAACCGACATTGTCGGTATGCCCAAAAATTTCGATGTAGTAGGTGGGGTAAGCTGAAAAAACACCGATCAGGGAGTCCAGTTTTCGCTCGTAGGCCGCCGGAATTTGATAGGAATCAAATTCAAAATAGACCGTATCAATCAGAAAACCGGGGCGATCCAGCGTGGGCTGGGCCAGCAAGGAGGCCAAGGGAAGGCACCACAACAGGCCAATGAGAGACAGCTTTTTCATCTCGGGAAAATTGTCAAGCTAGGGAGGGGATTCGGGGCCGAATATAGAGAAAAATTACGTACCCCGGGCAAGGGCTTTATAAGGGCGGTGAAGGGCAGGCCCCCTGGAGGAGGCTCCCGGGGAATTGCCATCTTGGCCCCAAGAAATAGGAGAATCGGATGGATTGGGGCTCTGGGATTCATTTCGGGAGGGGCAAGCTGCCTCATCCGCCCTGATCCGCTTCATCCTGTAAATCCCGTCCTATTGAGAGCCGAGATTTGGAGAGGCGAGAGGACCCCTCATACGCCCTGATCCATTAAATCCGCTTCATCCTGTCCCCGTCCCCTGCTTTAAAAATTCCTCACCTCCCACAACGAATCCACAAACCACCCCCGGTGGTCCAGAAAGTGCCGCTGCACCCCAAAACCGGCCGCCTCCGCCATCTCCTCAATCATATCCAGATCAAACTTCTGCGACAGCTCTGTCCAGATCGGCTCCCAGGCCCGGAAATCAAAGCTTTCCTCCAGCGCATCGAAAGTCACCGTCTGCGCCTGCCGGCTCAGCAGGTAAC
>RFHL01001309.1 GCA_003696875.1 Bacteroidota bacterium
CGAATGATGGGTGATCGCTGCATCTTTTTCCGCATCTCTGCGTTGAAAAATGCCTCGTTTGGCCCGCCAAACTTCCCGGCTTGCCGGGACCATGATCTGTGAAAAAATCTACGACCGCTTTCCCGTCATTTTCCACTTGACAGAGCACTATTTTTCAAAATAATGGTGCTTTAAAAAACGCCATAGCAGCATACTTAAGGCTTATTGAGCGGGCGAAGTATACGCCTGTTCCGATAGACCCTGCGGCCACCAGTACAACCATTCCCCCCCAAAGTTCCATCCTAGCCGCTTGGAACAACCTAACCCGGACCTTTAAAGATCAACTATACCATGCCCCAGGAGACCTAAACGCCTATGAAATTCAAGTTATCTCTGAGCTAATATCCCTCAAGGCTCCGGAAGATAAGTTTGTTCTCTTTCAATCCTATACTGAATTAGGGCTACCTACCGGCAATACCTTGGAGGTTGCTATTGACAAGTATATCGAGATAATCCTTTATACCTTCAAAAGCATAGAACCCTCAGGCGGTACAACGCCCCATCCTGAACCTTCCCATCCAGACAGAAAACCGAGTTATTACCATCAAGATCTCGCTATTGCTTTTAAAACCGAACACGACTCCCTGAATCACTTACAGAAAGAAAAAACTGGCGAGCTCCTTTCCCTCCAATTCCCAGTAGGGGCCGGCGGAGTTAGCGAACAAGGCGAGCCCTCTCAAGACTAGCATCCCTCCCCCATGAACTACCCCCATCCCATCCCAAATCTCCTCCGCCGGCCCTTACGGGCCGTGGGGGTGCTCATGGGGTTTTTTCTGCTTAGTACCTGTCAGCTACAGTCCGGGGCGGAACTGCAGCAGGCTCTCTGGACGCGGCGGTGCGTCAGGCTCATCGCGCCCCGGACCTGACCTGGGCCCGGCTGGATTCCGTCCGGCAGCTGGCCGTGCGGAACAATAACTTCTTTGTCCTGGGCCAGACCTACCTCCACATGGCCCAGTTGGACATCAACCGCAACCGGCAGCGAGCCCTCTTTGGGCAGCGGGCCCTGCGCTGGGCCGAGAAAAGCCATGATCTGCTCCGGGAACATGGCACCCCCTACTGGGAGGCCCACTCCCTGCTGCTGCGCATGGGCCTGCAGACCGCCCAGCTATACCAGCCCGACAGCAGCCTGCGGCAGCAGAGCCTGGCCACCCTACATGCTGATATTCAGCAAGCCCGGGCCTTGCAGGCCCGCACCGAAGATCCCGCGCTCGCTCGCTTTATTGAGGGGCGCCTGGCCCAGATTCAAGGCAATATGCTGAGCAAGCTCTACTGGAAAAATACTGACAGCCTGCGCCAATCCCTTGTCTACCTACAGACGGCCGAAGAGACATTCGAGGAGTTGGCGCTGAGCCGGGATCGGGCGATCGCCGCCCGGCAGCAGGGCAAAGCCCTGGGAGATCTCGCGCGCACCCTGCGCGGAAAGGCTTCCCGCACCGAGCTCGACTCCCTGACGCAAGCGGCACGTCTCCACCTCACCTTTGCCGCCGGCTATTTTGAGGGCGAAGGCGACCGGCTTTCCCTCCACTTTGTACACAGCATCCAGGCCGATCTGGAGTCCCTGGCCTTCAGCGCGATGGGGGACACCAGCCTCTTTCCTCGCGCCCGGGGGCTTTACCACCGCCTCCTGGCAGATACCTCCTCCGCCTTGCGAGGCCTTCACCTCTTCCGCCTGGGGCTGCACTATCACACCCTCGCGTTTTATACCCGGGTGGTGGCCACCCAGCAAATGGCCCTGGACAGCGCGCATCTGCTCTATGAGCAGGCCGGTTATCAGGCCCTGATCGATACCGATCTGCGCTTGCTGAATGTGGTGCAGGAAAACTGGCGGCAGATATGTCCCTATGTGGACGAATGTGCCTCGCTCGGCCGGCTGAGCCGGGCGGCGGCGGATCCGCTGGCCCATCAGGCGGCGGCCATCGAGGCGGAGATCCTCTCCCAGCTGGGCCAGGACGACCTGTAGGCGGCCCAGTTCCGGGCCCAGGCCTGGCAGCGGCGCACCCTGATCGGCGCGGCGGTATTGGTGCTCATTCTGGTTCTGGGCTTCATCATCTACTCGCAGCAGCGACGGCTGCGCTTCCTGCGCCGCGAGCTGGACCAGAACATCCGCCTGGCTCAGACCAAGATGAACCCCCACTTCATCGGCAATACCCTCAACTCGATTGATGCCCTCATCAATCAGGAGGAAATCGATAAGGCCTCGGAGTACCTGATCTCCTTTTCCCGCCTCTCCAACGCGGTCCTCCGCAATTCGGAGCGCCTCAGCATCCCGCTGAATGAGGAGATGGAGATGCTCACCCACTACATCAAGCTGGAGCAGCTGCGGCTCAGCGACCGCTTCACCTATGCCATCACGGTGGACGATAGCCTGCCCATGCACGCCATCCTGGTGCCGCCCATGCTGCTACAACCGGTGGTGGAAAATGCCATCTGGCATGGCCTGCAATACAAAATCCGCCATCTCAATGAGCCGGGACGGGTGGAAATTGTCATCCGCCGGTCCGAGCTGACGCCCAACCTCCTGCTCTGCGAGATCACCGACAACGGCATCGGCCGGGCCAAGTCCCAGGAACTGCAGGCCCAGTCGGCGGCTTCGCCGCCGCGGGAGCACAGCACCGAGATCATCC